>JBKKAO010000317.1:0-3158 GCA_046714645.1 Burkholderiales bacterium
GCTCAGCGCTCTTTGCTTTGCTCAACCAAGGCTCCCAGGTGACGGCCGCATCGACGCGCCCAGCAAAAAACGCCGCGGCGGCGTCGTCGGGCTTCATGTTGACCCCTTTAACGTCCGCGATGCGAAGGCCCGCCTGCTCGAGCACGAAGCTCAGATAATACTCAGTGATCGCCCCTTGGTTATACGCCACACTTTTACCCCGGAGATCTTGAATTCGCTTGATCTGCTTTAGGGCCACGATGCCATCCGCGCCAGCGGATTCATCCAATGGCAAGACGCACTTCACGGAAAACTCAGGTTTGATATAGAGCGGAACCGTCGGAATGCTCGAAGCGATTCCATCGAGATCTCCCGTCGCAACGGCCGCCCAACGCAGCCGCGGATCATCAATCTTTACCATCTCCACGGCGACACCGTTCTGCTTGAAGAAGCCCTTCTCCTGGGCCAGGAAGAACGGCCCAAAGCCCACCCAGACAGGGTAACCGATTCGGATCACCGGGAGATCCCCGTTGCCGCTCGGTGATTGCTCGGCACTCACGCCCGAGAAGGCGATGCAAGAAATCGCCACCAGACTGACTGAGACTAGTTTTCTCGCGAGCGCTTTTAGCGCATACGAACTACTCCGGTTCGCCCATTTACCACGTACTGCTGTCAAGTTGACCATCGCGTTCTCCATGTGTTGGTAACTGTTAGCTGGGGAGTCGTTGGGAAATGCGGCGCCTTCCCTGGGACCGAATTATTCGTGAGCACAGCTTACAGAGCTCTCACCGATTTCGAAACAGGATCGAGCTACCCGTACCCCCAGGCTTGCGTCATCCGCCATTGCCCCACCAATACTTGATCATCCTCGTTAATCTTCCGCAACGCTTGTACCAGGTTCTCCATCTCTTCCCATGTGGCGACACCTGCATGGGCAAGATAAGGAATCTGTTCGGCGAGACTGAGTTCGATGAGCCGTTTGCCTTCTCCGGCGAGGAAGACAGGTTGAAAGAACTGAACCTGCGGCGATGCGATGCACACTTGGGCCAGCATGGCAGGAAGTTTCAGCCCGATATTGAAGTCCAGACCCAGAGCTTGCGACACGCGTTGGTCGAAGCTCACCACGTCGCGATAAGCTTCTTGCGAGGGCTCGGCAACACTGCCTAGATTGTCGAAGTCTTCGCATAACAATATCCCGCCCGGCTTGACGAGCCGCCGCATCTCCGCCAGCGCCCGCAACGGCTCTCGCAAGTGGCAAAGAATAGCTCGGCAGTACACAAGGTCGAATGCGCCTGTTGGCAACCCTGTAACGTACGCATCCGCCACGTCAAACCGAATGTTCGTCAGGGTGCGGTCGAGCGCACGCTGCGTCGCCACAGCGATCTGCTCAGGGCTCGCATCGGCACCAATGACTTGGGCTTGGGGAAACCTTTCTCCTAACCATACAGACATGCTTCCAACACCACACCCGATATCCGCGATCTGGCGCGCGCCGGATAAGCCGATACTCTTGATGAGGGCATAGGTTGCCGGTCCATAGAGTTCATCCAGCAACCGCAGCCGGGCAGATCCCGCGCGACCCGTCGCGAGCGTGTAGCGCGATGGTTCTGCGATATTCTCGGTCATCAGCCAAACCTCGGTGCACTGAAGGGATAGAGGACTTTATTGTCCGCCGAGGCGTCTCACCGCTTTCTCACCGATTATTCACGGCCCGCAAGTGCTTGAATTTCGCGGTGCAGCGCCTCGGTTTCCGGGGAGGGCTTTGCGCCCATTACGATGGACAGCAAGTCCCGGCATCGCCGATAGCTATCCAAGGCCGCCGTATGGCGCCCCATGGTTCGGTAACAAGACATCTGGCGGTAATACAACCCCTCCGCAGCCGGATTAATCTCGGTTCCCCGCGCGTACAGCGCCGCTGCCTGTTCCCATTGATTGGCGTGCTCAAGCCCGGCACCCAGCCTAGAGAGGGCCTCAATGAATTGCCGTTTAAGCCGGTCGCAAGTGAGCATGATCCATGGCGCATCCGGCTCGCTGGATAGGAAATCCCCTGGGTACAGCTTGAGCAATCGTTCGGCCAGACGATTTAACGCGCTATGTCCCATCGCTTCGTTTACCGCCTGCTTGCATAAAGCTTCTAACGCGATGCCGTCCACCCAACACCGATCGCGGTCGAGCGTGAGCTTCCCGTCCTTCAGATCGATCAGGTCATCATGTCCGAGCAGTTTGCGCAGCCGGTAGAGCGCGGTGTGAAATGCCGCGTTGGCCGCATCGCCGTCAAGGTCAGGCCAGAGCGCTTCAGCTATGCGCTCAATGCGAACCTCCTCAGTGCCGAATGCGATCAACGCTTTTAGAACTTCGAAGGGTTTGCGCGGCATTTTCTGTCCGTACCCAAGCGGGGCCTCTTCCTTTTCGATTGAGAACTTGCCGAGGGTGTGAATGCGGATGTGCCAGGGCCACTCGGTGAGATCCTGCAAAGGGGGTCGCAGACTAAACCGCCGGACGAGTTCGGTGACATGGGTTTTCTCGATGCCAAGCTCACAGGCAAGCGCACAACCCTGGGCGACCATGTCGTTCGGCGTATGCAGGGTATCCCACAAATAGGGAGTGCGGGCTTCAAAAGCTTTCTTCAGCAACGCCTCCACCAACGCTATCTCGCCACGCTGGCTCCTCAGTACTGCCTCCGAAATATCCGCCTGACGCTCTTGTACTCGCATGTTCGGCCCCCCGATCAAGCGTCTAATATTCTCGACGCAAGTTAGTGCTTGATCCGTCTCGCCGGCCTTCCAGTAGGCTCCCACGAGGTTCATCAGCAGCATTATCTCCATGAGGATTTGACCGCGTCTGGCGGTCGCCCGGCGTGCGGTCTCCAAATGCTGAATGGCCCCGGCCATATCCCCTCGAAGCAGAAGAACCGAAGCGCTCGCGGTGTGAAACGCGAACAAGTGCACATTCTGTAGTTCTTCTCCGCTAGGAAGCAGTTGATCCCGAATGCTCTCCAGCGCGGCCAAGTCTCGGCGGTGACAGGCAATGACCTGCCGCCACCACAGGGACCCGATTACGAAGCGTCGAAATCCGAATTGACGAGCGACTTCGCCCATCTGTTGAGTGCATCGTTCCGCCTCGGTGAAGTTTCCTGTGGCTTGGCAATACAATGCGTAGTAGTTCCAGAGATACAACTG
>JBKKAO010000318.1:0-7469 GCA_046714645.1 Burkholderiales bacterium
ATGCCATCCTTAACGATACTCGGGAACAAGCGAGCCGAAATCGAGGGGCTGGTGGCATGGAAACTGAAGGCGGTGATCTTGCCGCTCGAATCCAATCCGGCTTTCATAGTGTATAGACCCGCTGGGCGATAGGAGTCATGCGTCATATCGTTTTCGCGGCTCCACACCATCTTGACCGGTACGTTGCCTGCAGCCTTGGAAATTTCCGCGGCGTCGATGGCGTAATCCACTTCTACGCGCCGGCCGAAGCCACCACCCAGGAAGGTGGTTTGCACTTCGACCTGCTCGGGCTTGAGGCCCGTGGCACCCGCGACCACGTGCGGAATCAATTGCTGGAACTGGGTGGGGGTGATGATGACTGCCTTGTCCGCCGTCACGTGAGCAACGGTGTTCATCGGCTCCATCGGAGAGTGGGACACGAAGGGCAACTGGTAGGTGGCTTCCACGACCTTGGCGGCGGATCCCATGACAGCTTCAGGATCCTGACCGTGCTCTCGGAACGTCGCACCAGGTTGGGCAGCAGCGGTACGCAAACCCTCCCAGATCTTGTTCATGTCGAGGTCGGCTAACGCTCCGCCATCCCAATCGACGATCAACAGATCCTTGGCTTTCTTGGCTTGCCAATAGGAATCGGCTACCACCGCCACGCCACGGGTGAACTGCACAACGGACTTCACACCAGGCATTGCCTTGGCGCGCTTATCGTTATAGCTCTTGACCTTGCCACCGAACATGGGCGCAAGGGCAACAGCGGCGTATAGCATGCCAGGAACGCGGGTGTCGATACCGAACTGCGCGGTACCCATCACCTTGGCGGGCGTGTCCAAACGCTTCTGCTTGGCATTGCCAACCACTTTGAAGGCGCTGACCGGCTTGAGCGGCACGTCCTTCGGGGGCTCCATCGTAGCGGCCGCACCGGCTACCGCACCGTAGGTGGTGCGCTTGCCGCCTGGCCCAAGGATGGTGCCACCGGATGCCTTGAGCTGGCCTGCGTCGACACCCCACTCTTTGGCAGCCGCAGCCACCATCATCATGCGAGCGGAGGCGCCGGCCTTACGCAACTTCTCCCAACCGTCACGCACCGACGTGGAACCACCGGTGATCTGACCGCCCAAGAGAGAGTTGATGTAGACCTCAGCGGGAGGTGCAAACTCAACCTTGACTTTATTGACATCGACTTCCAACTCTTCCGCGACGAGCATGGCCAGGGACGTATAGACGTCTTGGCCCATTTCGGAACGGGCACACATGATGGTGATGCTGTTATCGGCACCGACCTTGATCCATGCGTTGGGTGAACCGCCAGCGGCGGCTTGCGCGACCTGGCGACCGGGCAAAACGAAGCCCAGGGCCATTCCGCCACCGGCGAGCGCGGAAACTTTTACGAAATCACGACGGGATTGGCTTTTAATCGTATCCATAGTTACCTTCCCCCTTAAGCTTTAGCAGCAGCTTTGATAGCCGCGCGAATCCGTGGATAGGTTCCGCAACGGCAGATATTTCCAGACATAGCTGCATCAATGTCTGCATCGGAGGGACTCTTGTTGTTAGCCAGAAGCGCAGCGGCGGACATCATCTGTCCGGGCTGGCAGTAGCCACATTGAGGAACATCGAGTGCGATCCAGGATTTTTGTACGGGATGCTTGCCACCCAGGCCTTCGATCGTGGTGATCTTCTGACCACTGACCGAACCAACCGGGGTTTGGCAGGAGCGAATCGCCATACCATTCAAATGAACGGTGCAGGCGCCGCACAGGGCCTTGCCACACCCAAACTTTGTACCGGTCAGTCCCAGCGTGTCACGCAGCACCCATAGGAGCGGCGTGTCTTGTGAGACGTCGACGGTTTGCTGCTTGCCGTTAACGGAAAATGAAATTGCCATAAAAGGAACTCCCCCTCAAGATGGGTTTGGACGAACTACTGCAAGTTAAAAAAGGTGCAACGCCCGAAAAGTACACCAACCATGGGGTGCTTTCAACAAATTCCGTAAGATCGAGCCTTCGGGCTGGCAACGATCTCGGGACCTCTGGAGAAATGATGCAGTGCAACATGACTTTCATCATGTCATTTACGTATTGCTCCAATTCTCCCAGTAAAACTTACCGATGCTGATACTTCTTGAGTTCCACGCGCGCGATCTGGCTGCGATGCACTTCGTCCGGCCCGTCGGCCAGGCGCAAGGTGCGCGCGTGTGCGTAGGCGTACGCCAAACCGAAATCATCGGTCACGCCGCCTCCGCCATGGGCCTGAATCGCCCAATCGATGATCTGCGTCGCCACATTCGGAGCCACGACTTTAATCATACCGATCTCGGCCTTGGCGGCCTTGTTCCCGACCGTATCCATCATATGGGCGGCCTTGAGTGTGAGCAGCCGCGCCTGGTCGATCATGATACGGCTCTCCGCGATGCGTTCGTGCCACACGCTTTGTTCCGAAACCGGTTTGCCGAAGGCCACGCGGGACTGCAAGCGTTTGCACATCGTCTCCAACGCCCGTTCAGATTGGCCGATCAAGCGCATGCAGTGGTGAATGCGGCCCGGCCCCAAACGGCCTTGGGCAATTTCAAAACCGCGCCCTTCGCCTAACAGCAAGTTGGAAGCGGGCACCTTAACGTTCTCGAACGCCACCTCGGCGTGTCCGTGGGGCGCGTCGTCGTAGCCGAATACGGGCAACCAGCGCAACACCTTGACCCCTGGGGTATCGCGCGGGACCAAAATCATGGATTGCTGTTTGTATTTATCCGGATTGTTGGGGTCCGACTTGCCCATGAAGATGAAAATCTTGCAGCGCGGATCCGGCGCGCCGGAAGACCACCACTTGCGGCCGTTGATGAGGTAGTGATCGCCCTGGCGCTCGATACGGCTTTCGATATTGGTCGCATCCGAAGAAGCCACCGCCGGTTCCGTCATGGCAAAGCAGCTGCGGATCTCGCCGTTCAGCAAAGGGACCAGCCACTGTTTCTTATGCGCCTCCGTCCCATAACGCGCGAACACTTCCATGTTTCCCGTGTCCGGTGCGGAGCAGTTGAACACCTCCGGCGCCCAGTGCACACGGCCCATGATTTCGCATAGGGGCGCGTACTCCACGTTCTTGAGCCCCGCGCCGTACTCGGATTCCGGCAGAAAAAGATTCCACAGCTTTTTCGCTTTGGCGGTTTTCTTTAAATCCTCAATGAGTGCCACAGGCTGCCAACGATCACCTTCGGCGACTTGGGCGTGGTAGGCCGCTTCATTGGGATAGACATACTCGTCCATGAAGGCGCTCAGCTCGGCTTGAAGCTTCTGCACTTTTGCTGAAAAGTTGAATTCCATGCGAGTTCCAAAGGGTCAGTAGTGATAGAGCCGCGCTAGGCGCCGCACCTGGAAAGGGTTCACGAACTCGCCTCGCGCGGATCGGTACGGAAATACAGGTCTGATGGGGATTATTCTTCTAATGTAGAGGACAGCCTACACTGCATCAAGGTGATTCTACCCCACGCGCATGCGCCGTTGCGCAGCCTCAACCCGCAAGCAGTCCATTTTACCCACTAGGTTTGATCACCTCGAATTGCTGAATGGCGTTTCGTAGAAACTCCGGAACCGGTTTCGGCCTGCGCTCCTGTGCGTCCGCGTTGACATAGATCACCTCGCCGGAAATAAGGTGCTCCGGGCCACGATGAATTTCTATTAGGAAATGGACACTACTCGTCCCGATGCGGCCCACCCGGGCACATACCTCGATGAGATCATCGTACCGGGCCGGTCCGTGATACTCCACCGTGGCTTTGACCACGAACATATCGCACTCATGTGACAAGAGCGCGTCCGGATAGGGATAACCCAAGGCGCGCCAGTACTCGGTAATGGCCACATCGAAGAACGCCAAATAATGCCCGTTGAAAACAATGCCCTGGCGGTCGACCTCCGCCCACCGAACGCGCAGCGTGTGTTTGAGGGAGAAATCCTGAAATGCCATCTTTATTCGCGGCGCAAGTGAAGCGCCCGATTATAGGTTCGCTGTGTTTGGAGCCGCTTTGTCCATCTCTTTGCTTTTGGGAACGTTACTCATTACCATTTACCATTCGGCGGTCTCAATCAAGTATCCTCCCCTCTCTCCTCGCAATCTGCTTCATGAACGATCTTTTTCGATGGCTGGCACCGCCCGCCCTGGTGCTGGCGGGTAGTAGCGCGTGCTACGCGGTGCAATATTTGAGCATTGAGCAGGCGCAGAAACTTATGTTCCCCGATGCGGGAGCATTTCAAGCCGCGTTTCTTAGCTTGACCCAGGAACAGTCCAAAGCCATCGAACAGTCCTCCGGCACCAAAGTGCGAGTCCCAGAGCAGCGGGTCTGGCGCGCCGAGCGCGAAGACAAGTTGTTAGGCCACTTCATCATCGATGAGGTCATCGGTAAGCACGAGCTGATTACCTACGCGGTGGCCATCACACCGGACGGAAAAGTGCGGCAGGTAGAGATCTTAGCCTACCGGGAAAGCCATGGGTATGAAATCCGCAATCCGCGCTGGCGAGCGCAATTCGTGGGCAAGGATCTGAACGACTCTGTGATCCTAGAACAAGACATCAAGAACATCAGCGGGGCCACGCTCTCCTGCCGCCACGTAACGCAGGGAGTCAAGCGGCTTCTCGCTCTCCATCAAATCGCCTTGAAGTAAATCCTATCAAGCGCTCCTGAAACTCCGGTAGTCACAACATGCATCTTTCCACTCGCCACCAGGCTTGGATCTATTGCACCTTTGGCGCCTTGTTTTTGACCGGCGCGCTGTGGCTCATCTTCCACTACTTTGTCCAGGTTGAAGGCGAATTCGGCCCCGCCATTCACCCACTGGAACCGTGGTGGATGAAGCTCCATGGCGCGGCCGCGATGGTATTGTTGTTCTTGCTGGGCACTCTTCTTTCGAGTCACATGGACTCCGCTTGGCGCATTCGCCGCAATCTCAAAACCGGTATTGCCTTCGTAAGCTTCAATAGCATTCTGATTCTCACGGGCTACGCGCTGTACTACTTTGGGGGGGAAACCACGAGGCCGGTGATTAGCAAACTACATTGGATCGTAGGCTTAGGCGCACCCATCATTGTCGGCATTCACGTATGGCGCGGACGCGCCGCCCGCCCTGACTATACGCGCAAGAAGCTGCATTGGCGGCGGCCTAGCGTTGCCCCCAAGCGCGGCCACTGAGCGCACGGTACGCAACTAAGCGCACGCAACTAAGCGTACCGGCGCGTCACCCACTGCGCGACGAGGCAGGGTTTATCGCTGCCCTCGCGTTCGATGCTCACGCCCCAGGTCATCTGAGCACCGCCGGGCAAATCTTCGAACTTGTCCAAGCGGAAACGCCCGCGGATGCGGGCGCCCACAGGCACTGGGTCGGTAAATCGCAGCCGGTTGAATCCGTAGTTCACCCCCATCTTAGTATCCGCGAACTCCACACAATCTCCCAGTAATTTACTCAGTAGCGACATCGTCAAGAATCCATGGGCGATGGGAGCCTTGAAGGGTGATTCGCGCACGGCACGTTCCACATCCACGTGAATCCATTGCCGGTCGCCCGTCGCCTCGGCGAACTGGTTGATTCGCTCTTGCGTCATCTCCAACCATTCGCTCAGCGCGATCTCCTGGCCTATGCGAGCGCGCAGACTCTCCATACCGTTCATCGTCATCTTGGCCATGGCCGCAAACTCCTCGTGGAAAGCGCGGAATTATACGAAGGGGGACTTGCTTTGCAGAATCGACTAAGCTCTAGGCCGTATCCATCAAAAGGACAACAAAATGCCAGAACAAATCGGACTCGTTGGACTCGGTCGCATGGGCGCGAACATGACCCGGCGTCTTGCGCAGGGGGGGGCTAGGGTTCATGCCTTCGATGTCAGCCCGGTAGCGCGCAGCGCACTAGAGGGCAACCCAAAGATCAAACTGTACGCGGACCATGCCTCACTACTCGCTTCCTTGCCACGGCCGCGCATTGTGTGGTTGATGTTACCCGCCGGCCAGGTCACCGATGACGCCCTCGCCGCCCTCGTGCCCCAGCTCGCCGCCGGCGATCTGGTGGTGGACGGTGCCAACGCCAACTACCGCGACTCCCAGCGCCACGCCGCGCAACTGGCCAGCCAAGGAATCGGCTTCATGGACGCAGGGGTATCAGGCGGCATCTGGGGATTGAAAGAAGGCTACGCACTCATGCTGGGCGGAAGCCGCGAAGCCTTTTCCCGCCTTGAGCCCTTTGTACGCCTGCTCGCTCCGGAGCCGGACCGAGGTTGGCTGCATTGTGGGCCCGTGGGCGCAGGGCACTTCGTCAAGATGGTCCACAACGGCATTGAGTACGGCATGATGCAGGCCTTCGCCGAGGGCTTCGCGCTGATGCGTGCCAAGAGTGAGATGAACCTCGATATCGCCGCCATCTCGGAAATGTGGCGCCACGGCAGCGTGGTGCGTTCCTGGCTGCTGGATCTCATCGCCGAATTTCTCCGGCACGACAGCACTTTGGAGCAAATAAAGCCTGTGGTGGCCGATTCCGGCGAGGGCCGCTGGACGGCGGTGGAGGCCATCGAATTGGGGGTTCCCACACCGGTGATGAGCCTTGCTCTCATGGCCCGCTTCGCCAGCCAAGGAAAAGACGATTACGGTTCCAAGCTCTTAGCCATGATGCGGGCGGGCTTTGGCGGACACGCCGTACAACCCAAAGGCGGCCCCCACAACCCATGATCGTGGTCATCATGGGGGTATCGGGCTGCGGCAAGACCACGGTCGGCCAGCTCTACGCCCAAGGCCACGGCTGGAAATTCCTGGACGCGGATGATTACCACTCGCCCGAGAACATCGCGAAGATGCGCCAGGGCGTGCCCCTACAAGACGAGGACCGCTGGCCCTGGCTGGACCGCTTGAACGGCTTGCTCAAGGAAGCGTCCACCCAGGGCGAGAGTTTCGTGCTGGCCTGCTCCGCCTTGAAACAGCGCTACAGGGATCGCATCGCCCAAGGGCTGCCGGAACTGCGCTGGGTATACCTCAAGGGTAATTTCGATCTCCTTAGGGCGCGGCTGGAGGCGCGCAAAGGACATTACATGAAGGCCGGTTTGCTGGAATCGCAATTCGCGGCGCTGGAGGAACCCAGCGACGCCTTCATCCTGGATATCTCGCGCCCTCCCGCCGAGCTGGTGGATCAATTGAGCGCGGCGCTGCGCTAGTGTTTGTCCGCTTTCATCTGCTTTTTCGGCGGGGATTCGTCCTCTTCCTCCTCCTCCTCGTCCTCATCGGACTCGCCCCGCGTCTCGGTGAGCGTGGGGGAAACCACGGCGATGTTTCCCGCCGCCATATAGTCGTGCATCTCCTTCCATCCGCCATAGACCGGGGCGCGGGCCTGGCTGGGATAGAGCGTGAAGCAGTCCTCCAGGGCGCGCCCTGAGTGACGGCAGGAAGCCCCCACCGCTTTGGCGTCGGCTTCCGCCTGTTCGGCTTGCTTGGCGGGGTTGGGCAGGCC
>JBKKAO010000319.1:0-4268 GCA_046714645.1 Burkholderiales bacterium
TATCCGTTGGTCCGGGCTTGATCAGCACAACCTTAACGGCGGTTCCGGCAAACCGGTGTTGCAGACCCTGGGCGTAGCGCGCCACCAAGCCCTTTGCAGCGCCGTAAACATAATTGGATTTGCGTCCTCGATCTCCGGCTACCGAACCGATCAGCGCGATCGTGCCGTGACCGGACTTAGCGATGTGACCGGCGAATGCCTCGGCAAATAACACGGGCGAAACGCCGTTGATCTCCAATGCCTCGCGACAAGTCTTGAGATCGGCTTGGCAAGCGCTCTGGTCCGGCAACGAACCGTGGGCGATCAAGACGGTGTCGAGCGTGCCTTTCGCAACGATGGCGTCCACCGCCGCTTGAATCGCAACTGGCTCGATAAATTCCGCCGGCGCCACCGTGATAAGCGATTGTGGGCTTCGCACCCGCAAGTCGGCCGCTACGCGTTCGGTTCGATCGGCGTCACGACCGATGAGAGTCAGATCTACCGCCTTGCCTTGCACCCAGAGGCGGGCGCAGTGCTCTGCAATCGCCGAGGTGGCGCCGACGATGACGAGCCTTCGATTTTTTTCCATTTCAGCTTCCGATCAAACGACGTGACAATTGCGACGAGATGCCCGGGTCACGATATCGCAAAAATTCGTTGAGGCGTGGATAGCTTGCTTCAAATAAATCTCGCGGCATGCGCGCGTCCTTGGCAAGGTAAATGCGTCCGCCGGCCTCGCGCACGATGGCATCGAGGCGCTCGAACAGCCTCAGCGTTCGCGCGCCATTGTTGGGGAAGTCCAGCGCCAAGGTCACGCCGGGCTGCGGGAAACTCATCATTCCTACGGGCTGACGGTTGCCGAAGGTTTTCAGGACCGCGAGGAACGAGCCATCCCCGGAACGGACAATCTCGCCCAACATTGCCTGCACCGCGTCCTGGCCGACCTCGCGAGGCACGACGCTCTGGTACTGGAAAAAGCCCCTAGGGCCATACATGCGGTTCCATTCGTGCAGGTTGTCGAGCGGATAGAAAAAGGATTCGTAATGTTCAATACGCTGACCTGCTTGAGATTTCTTGAGGTGGAAGTAAGCCGTGTTGAAGGGCCGCAGCGACAGTCGATTGACCAGAGAGATCGGTGGCGCCAAGGGCATGGTCAATTTACGGCTTTTGGGCCGCGGGCGTTCGCCCGCATCGGTCGGGTTGCCTCGCATGAATAACCCTCGACCGCTAGCGGAGACGCAGTCAATCCACGACACGGTGTGCTCCCATGCGGCTTCGGAGTCATCGGCCAAACGGAAGAACCCGCCGAGATTGGCATAGGGCGCCGTCTCGGTGTTCAGCCATGGGCCGGGGACTTTGCGCAACTGAATTTCGATCTCGACGATGACGCCCGTTAACCCTAGGCCGCCGACAGTGGCTGCGAACCAGTCCGGGCGCAGCGACGGTCCGCATTCGATGATCTCTTCATCGGTGCGCACCAACGTGAGCCGTTGCACGTGATCGCCAAAGGAGCCCAGCACGTGGTGATTCTTGCCATGCACATCGTTGGCGATGGCCCCACCCACGGTGGCCACTTGCGTACCGGGGGTGACCGGTAAGATCCAGCCACGCGGAATCACTAGTCTCTGTATGTCGCGCAGCAACACGCCGGCCTCACACACCAGCCGGCCGCTGACATCATCGAAGTGGATGAAATGATCCAGGCCCGTGGTGTTCCACAGCACCCCTTCGGGATTCAGGCACACGTCACCATAGCTGCGACCCATGCCGTGCGCGATGCCGGGACGATGTGCGGCCAACACCGAAGGAACTCGATTGCGGTCGCTTAGACCAAGCACTTCATGCGGATGGGCGCTCAAGCGTCCCCAGGAGGAAACCTTCCTCACCTGCCCTCCGTGCGGAACACATAACGCTTGTCGAGGTGATACTTAATCAGATAGCCTATCGCAAGGCCGATGACGCCACCGAAATAGGGCTTCTGTTTCGATTCGAAGAGATTGTGAAAGCCGAATTCGAAGCCCCAGAAAATAACCGTTGTCACCAGCCCCATCAAGGTATAAAGCGCGAACGTTTGGCCGTCGTGCACGGCATTGCGAGTGCGAAAGCGGAAAATGTAACGCTTGTCGAGGATGTACTTGACCACCAGCCCGACGCCCGTGCCTACCGCCACCGAAAGCAGAACATCGAAGGCGCCGCTGTAGCTGCGAACGACAAGGTCTTGAGCGCCGATGTTTGCCGCTGTCGCGATTAATGCGAGAATTGCGTATATCGTCGCCAGCTTCATCGAGCGAATTTTTTTTGACAATAGCATCAAGGTTTAGAAGTTATGCATGATACCGCTATGGCGCGCTCGCCTCTAGGCCAGATACGCGGGCTGATCGCACTGATGCGACCCAAACAATGGGTCAAGAACGGTTTTGTGCTGGCGCCGCTGGTGTTTACCGGCGAATTTCTTCAGCCGGAAGCGGTCGGTCATGCGTTGTTTGCTGTTATGATTTTCTGCCTGGCGTCATCGGCAACGTACATCGTCAACGATATTCATGACATCGAACGTGACCGCCGGCACCCGACAAAATCCAAGACCCGCCCGCTGGCCTCTGGCATCGTCTCGATGCCGATGGCGCTGGCCCTTTTGGCAGTCCTCTACATGGCCTTGGTCTGGGGCTGGTTCGTCGCACCCAATGTGGTCCTGGTGATCGCCGCCTACGTGGCGTTGAACCTCGCTTACACCTTTTTCCTGAAGGACCAACCGGTGATCGATATCTTTACTATCGCAATTGGCTTTGTCCTGCGGGTGTATGCGGGCGCGATGGCTTTGGATGTGCCGGTGTCGGCTTGGATGTTTGTTACGACGCTGTGCCTGGCGCTCTACCTGGCGTCGGTAAAGCGGCGTCAAGAACTCAGCCACAGCGGTGTCGAGGGGCGCAGGGTACTGGAGACTTACTCAATTTCCCTGGTGGATCGTTACGCACAGATGTCTGCTACCGGGGCCTTGGTGTTCTACAGCATGTTCGTGATGTCCGCCAAGCCACAGCTCGTGATCACCATTCCGTTGGTGCTGTTTGGTTTGTTCCGCTACTGGTATGTGGTCGAAGCGCTAGATGGCGGCGAGTCCCCGACGGATGCGTTGCTGGCTGACGTTCAACTGCTGCTGACGATTATCGTGTGGGTGGCTGCCTGTGGTTGGGCGCTCTGGCCGGCATCAGGGTGATTGTGAACTTATCTTACGCATTGACCCCGCTCCTGGCTTGGCTCGTCGCCGGAGTGCTGAAGTTTACGATCAACAGCATCAATGCCAAGCAGTTAGCCTTCGGCTTGATTGGTTATGGTGGCCTGCCGAGTAACCACAGCGCTATCGTTAGCAGCATGGCAGCGCTCATTGCGCTCAAAGAAGGTATTGGTCACCCGGCTTTTGGCGTAGCGATTACGTTGGCCTTTATCGTGATGCTGGATGCGCACAGCCTGCGTAGTCAGGTGGGCAAGCACGCCGTGGTGATCAACCGCCTGGCGGCATCCGTAAAACCTCACGATGCGCTGCGTGAACGAATGGGGCACACTGCCATAGAAATCGCAGCCGGCATCGTGGTGGGCATCGGCGTGGCAGCTGCCGTTGCGTGTGGCGCAGGCCTTTGAATGGTGCAAATTGTGATGTTCGGTCCCTCCTGAATTAAGGTGGGTCTACGTTGCCCGTTGCTCGTGGACCGCGCCGGCCCGAAGCCCAATCCGCAAGGTCGGGCTCAGTGATTGGTACGGTGCATCGAAGCAGCGTCGATGAAGCCATCGACGTTTTGCCCTGCCGAGGATTCAGGGCCAGGTGGTTGGTGCGAGGGCTCCCCGGAATCGATCGGGGGAGGACTTTTTCCTGAATCTCTATCACTGATTGGGAGCATATATTGAGTCGAAGGCTTAAGGCCATTGCGCTGGTTACGTCGCTGATCGTGGCTGCATCGGGGGCCGTTGCCACGATTGCCTTCTTTTCATCGCACGCGTTCGCATGGCGAACTCAGGTGCTGTTTGAGCGAATGGCGGGTGATTTCGCCGAAATTCCGTTCATGCAGTTCGTGACTTGGCTGAAACCGGGCAGCCAGGTGTACCTCGAAGAGCTGTCGATCAGCAGGAATGTCGCAGTGTCCGTCAAGAATCGCTTGTCCGCTCCCGGGGACCTCACCGTGGGACAAACCCTGTTTCAGAACCAGTGCTCGCATTGCCATGGCAGCGACGCCAAAGGCGGGAACGCGCCCAATCTGCTGCGGGCGGTGGCCGGGCTTACCGATTGGGGCTTTATGTCT
>JBKKAO010000320.1:0-16654 GCA_046714645.1 Burkholderiales bacterium
AGCCGAAACAAAATGGTTTGATCGATCATAGTGGCGTCCCTTTTCAAGAACCGTAGATCTTCTCGGGGGCTTTGATCTGCGGATCCGCTACGATCCATTCCCCCTCATTGAGTTCGCGAAAGAAACAGCTTTCCCGGCCCGTGTGACAAGCGATGCCGCCCACTTGCTCCACACGGATCAAGAGCACATCGCCGTCGCAATCGAGCCGAATGCCCTTTACCTTCTGGAAATGTCCGGACTCCTCCCCTTTTCTCCAAAGCCGGTTCCGGGATCTCGACCAATAGACCGCCTCTCCGGATTTCACCGTGAGTTCCAAGGACTCTCGGTTCATCCAGGCAAACATCAGTACGCGGCCCGTCGCCGCATCTTGTGCGATGGCAGGCACCAGACCGGGCTCAGTCCACAGGATTTCGTCCAGCCAAGCGGTGCTCACAAGCGCACCTCGATACCCCGTTGCGCCATATAGGCCTTGGCTTGCGCCACGGTGTATTCACCATAGTGAAAGATGCTGGCCGCCAACACGGCATCGGCATGCCCTAACAACACTCCCTGGGCAAGATGATCCAAGTTTCCCACCCCGCCGCTGGCAATGACCGGTATGCGCACCGCATCGGAGATCGCGCATGTCAGGTCAATATCAAACCCATCCCGGGTTCCGTCACGATCCATGCTGGTGAGCAGAATCTCTCCCGCGCCCAGAGCCTCTACTCGCCGCGCCCATTCGAGGACATCCAATCCGGTGGCCTTGCGTCCTCCGTGAGTGAACACTTCCCAGCGAGAGGATGGCTGCACCCGCCTTGCATCGATGGCCACGACGATGCATTGCGAGCCCACCTTGCCGCTGGTTTCCGCCACCAAGTCCGGGTTGAGTACGGCCGCAGTATTGATGCTGACTTTGTCTGCGCCCGCATTGAGTAAGCGCCGCACGTCGGCTACCGTGCGAACCCCGCCACCGACCGTCAAGGGGATAAATACCTGGGCGGCTACTTGCTCGATGATATCCAGGATCAAGCCGCGCTCCCCGGAGCTGGCGGTGATGTCAAGGAAGCACAGTTCATCAGCCCCTTGTTCATCGTAGCGACGCGCCACTTCCACCGGGTCACCCGCATCGCGCAATCCGACAAAGTTGATTCCCTTGACGACGCGGCCGCGATCGACGTCCAGGCAGGCAATGATGCGTTTGGCCAAACTCATGGCGGATTCTTCAGTAGTTAAAGGCGGCGCGCCAGAGCTTGGCGCCTAGTCCCCCTAGACGGTTTTTGGGCTCAGTTCATCCGCCAGTTTCTGCGCCTGGGCGAAATCCAAGGTCCCCTGGTAGAGCGCCCGTCCGCTAATGGCGCCAGTGACGCCCTCGTATGCAATGCCGCACAGCGCTCGAATATCGTCCAAGCTATTGATACCCCCGCTAGCGATGACTGGAACCGACAGCGCCCTGGCCAGATCTAGCGTCGCGTCCACATTCACGCCCGTCATCATGCCGTCACGGCCGATATCCGTATAGATGATGGCCTCGACCCCATAGTCTTGGAACTTCTTCGCCAGATCGATCACATCGTGACCAGTGACCTTGGACCATCCATCCACCGCGACCTTCCCGTCCTTGGCATCGATTCCCACCATGATGTGTCCAGGAAAGGCGTAGCAGGCATCGTGCAGAAATCCCGGCGTTTTCACCGCCGCACTGCCGATGATGACGTAGCTAATGCCATCATCGAGATAGCGCTCTACCGTGTCCAGATCACGAATGCCCCCGCCGAGCTGCACGGGAATACTCTCTCCCAAAGCACCCACGATGGCCTTAATGGCCGGCTCATTCCTGGGCTTGCCGGCGAAAGCTCCGTTGAGATCCACCAAATGGAGTCTTCGAGCGCCTTGGCTCGCCCAGGCCCTGGCCATGGCGGCCGGGTCTTCCGAGAACACTGTGGCACTGTTCATATCACCTTGTTTCAGGCGAACGCAATGTCCGTCCTTAAGATCAATGGCAGGAATAATCAGCATGGGATTTCGTACGGTCAGCGATGCGAGGCAGAGGCCTTGACAGAATCACGCGGCGGTTGGGTTACCTTACTCGTGGTGCGCGAAGCGATGTATGGACGGAGTAGGTGCGCTGATAGGTCGTAACGTTAAGGGCATCATACAACAGTCTCGAACTTAGTTCGCGCTCCCATCCCAGCTCAAGAAGTTATTCAACAACCGCAGGCCAGCCGCCTGGCTCTTCTCGGGATGAAACTGGACCGCGAATAGGTTTTTTCGAGCGACCGCACAGCAAAACCGAGAAGCATAGGTCGTGCAACCCGCTATAACGGACTCATCCGCGGGCACCGGGTAGTAGCTATGCACGAAGTAGAAGCGCGACCCGTTGGCGATACCCCGCCATAGGGGATGCGCCTGAGCCTGCCCGACCTCGTTCCAGCCCATATGGGGTACTTTCAATCTTTCACCGCCGGCCGAGCGTGCGTCCGAAGGAAAGCGGACCACCTTACCGGCGAGTAGGCCGAGCCCGGATTGGTCACCTTCATCGCTCATGTCGAAGAGCATCTGAAGGCCGATGCAAATCCCCAGAAAAGGTTTGGTGCATGCGGCGGTCATGACCACCTCTCGCAATCCGCGCGCCTTTAGTTCCCGCATGCAATCGGGCATGGCGCCCTGCCCAGGAAAGATGACCCGCTGCGCTCCCTCGACTACCTTGGCATCGCTGGTGACCTGGACGGTGCCGCGGGGCGCCACGTGTTCGACGGCTTTCGCCACCGAGCGCAGATTGCCCATTCCGTAATCGATGATGGCCACGTACGACATTGGTGGTGCGGCTAGAGCGCCCCTTTTGTGGAGGGTAGCTGGCCCTGCATGCGCGGGTCGGGTTCCGCCGCCCTACGCAAGGCCCGGCCGAAGGCCTTGAAGACCGTCTCGGCTTGGTGATGAGCGTTTCGCCCCTTCAAATTGTCGATATGCAGGGTCACTAAGGCATGATTGACGAAGCCTTGAAAGAACTCCCGCGTCAAATCCACATCGAAGCCGCCGATCAAGATGCGCGAGAAATCGAGGTTGTACTCTAGTCCCGGACGGCCCGATAAATCGACCACGACCCGGCTCAAGGCCTCATCCAAGGGCACGTAGGCATGGCCGTAGCGCCGCAATCCAACCTTGTCCCCCACGGCTTTCACGAACGCTTGTCCCAAGGTGATCCCCACATCCTCGACGGTGTGATGCGCGTCGATATGCAGGTCGCCTTTGGCGCTCACCTCCATATCCATCAAACCGTGGCGCGCCACTTGATCGAGCATGTGATCGAAGAAACCAATCCCCGTCGATAGCTTGGAACGGCCCGCGCCGTCTAAGTTGAGTCTGACCGTGATCTGAGTCTCTAGGGTGTTGCGAATCACTTGCGCTTCACGCATGAAGGAACCTGTATTGAGATGCGAGCGAATTATAGGGGCAACATGAACACAAACACGGCGCAAGACGCCTGCTGGGTTTAGCGATGTAGCCGGTACTCCGCCGATTTGGCATGGGCTGGTAAACCTTCGCCACGCGCGAGCTCTAGCGCGACCCGCCCCAATTTGTCGGCGCCTTCCCTGGAAACTTGGATGACACTCGATCGCTTCTGAAAGTCATACACCCCAAGAGGGGAGGAGAAGCGCGCGGTTCTCGCGGTAGGCAATACGTGATTGGGTCCCGCGCAGTAATCGCCCAGCGCCTCGGACGCGTAATGCCCCAGGAAGATGGCGCCCGCGTTATGAATCTTGTCCAAGCAAGCTTCAGGATCTTGCACGCTTAACTCCAAGTGCTCCGGCGCCATGCGATTGGCGATCTCGCAAGCTTCTTTCAGATCCCGAACTCGAATCAGCGCGCCACGATTCTTGAGCGACTTCGCGATGATGTCCTTGCGCGGCATCTCTTCAATCTGGCGCGCCATGCTCGCGCGCACGGCATCGATGAATCCCGGGTCCGTGCACAGCAAAATAGCCTGCGCCACTTCGTCGTGCTCCGCCTGGGAGAACAAGTCCATGGCCACCCAGTCGGGATTCCCCGTGCCATCGCTGATCACCAGAATTTCGCTAGGGCCCGCCACCATGTCGATGCCGACCACGCCAAATACCTGGCGTTTAGCCGAAGCCACGTAGGCGTTGCCTGGTCCGACAATTTTGTCCACCTGTGGAATGCTCTGAGTACCGTGAGCCAAGGCGCCTATCGCTTGCGCGCCACCCACGGCATAGACCTGATCGACGCCGCACAAGGCCGCCGCGGCCAGTACCAAGGCGTTACGCTTTCCATCCGGCGTGGGTACAACCATCAAGATTTCCCTGACCCCGGCCACTCGAGCCGGTAGGGCATTCATCATCACGGTCGAGGGATAGGCCGCCTTGCCACCTGGGACGTAACACCGACGCGCTCCAAGGCGGTAATCTTCTGTCCCAGTTTGTTTCCATCTGAATCGGTGAAGCTCCACGACTCTTGTACCTGTCTCTCGTGGTAGTTGCGAATGCGTCCGGCGGCCTGAACCAGCGCTTCGCGTTGAGTTTGAGGAAGCGAGGCAAAAGCCGCTTCCAGCTCTTGCCGTGGGATGCGAAGCGCGTCCATGTTCTGGGCGGCCATACGATCGAATCGCCGCGTGTACTCCAGCACAGCTTCATCGCCGCGTTTCTTCACATCCGCCAGGATTACCCTTACCGCCGACTCAACTTGCTCGTCCAAGGACGCCTCGAAAGACAGCAGCCCCCTTAGGATCGCCTCGAAACCCAGCGCATCGCTGCGTAAGGTGAGAATCTCAAGCATGGGTGCTCTCACCCGCGGCCGCGGCAGTCCTTTCAAAAATCGCCAGTAAGGGGGCGATCAGCGTGCTCTTCACCTTGAGCGCCGCTTGATTGATGATCAAGCGCGCGCTCACAGCCATGATGTCCTCCACCGCGCGCAGCCGGTTGGCCTTCAAGGTGCCGCCTGTACTCACCAAGTCCACGATCGCACCGGCCAAGCCCACCAACGGCGCCAGTTCCATGGATCCGTAAAGCTTGATCAGATCCACATGCACACCCTTGGCCGCGAAGTGCTCGTGCGCCGTCTTCACATATTTAGTCGCCACCTTAAGCCGAGCGCCCCGTCGCACGGCTTGGGCATAGTCGAAATCCTCCGGCACTGCCACCACCATCTTGCAGCGTGCAATGCCTAGGTCCACCGGCTGGTAGAGCCCCTCGGAACCATACTCGTGGAGCACGTCCTTGCCCGCGATGCCCAGGTCGGCGGCGCCGTAACGCACGTAAGTGGGAACGTCAGTCGCGCGCACGATGACAATGCGCACGTCGGCGCGGTTGGTTCCAATGACCAGTTTGCGCGAAGACTCGGGATCCTCCGCGGGCCGGATTCCAGCGGCCGCCAAGAGGGGGAGCGTTTCGGTAAAGATGCGGCCCTTGGAAAGGGCGATGGTGACTTGATTCACTTCGTGCCCGGCTACTTAAAGCGCGATTCTAGCTCGGTCATCGGGTACGCCTGATACGCGCCCCCAACTGCCCGAGCTTCTCCTCGATACATTCGTAGCCGCGATCCAGGTGGTAGATACGGTCCACCAGGGTTTCGCCATTGGCGACCAAGCCTGCGAGCACGAGGCAGGCGGAGGCGCGCAGGTCGGTGGCCATCACGCCGGCGCCTTCCAACTGCCGCACGCCGCGAACGATAGCCGTGTTGCCCTCGACGTCGATTTCCGCGCCAAGCCGCCGTAGCTCCTGAACATGCATGAAACGATTCTCGAAGATGGTTTCGGTCACCACCGCGGTCCCTTCGGCCACGGCATTCAGCGACATGAACTGCGCTTGCATGTCGGTCGGAAAAGCGGGAAAGGGCGACGTTCTCAGATTCACGGCCTTGGGCTTGCCGGTCATGCGCACCCCCAACCAGTCCTCCTCCTCTTCCACCTGCGCGCCGGCTTCACGCAGCTTGGCAAGCACGGCATCCATCAGTCCGGAACGGGTCTCACGCAGGCGGATGTCACCTTCGGTGATGGCACCGGCCACCAGGAAAGTACCCATCTCGATGCGATCGGGCATCACCTTGTGGGTGGCGCCATGCAATTGCGGCACGCCTTCGATGGTAATGACATCGGTCCCCGCTCCGCTGATCCGTGCACCCATGGCCATCAGGCAATGGGCCAAATCCGCGACCTCGGGTTCGCGCGCGGCGTTTTCCAGGACCGTCGTGCCCTCCGCCAGGGTTGCGGCCATCATCAGGTTTTCGGTGCCGGTCACGGTCACCAAGTCCATCACGATGCGAGCGCCCTTCAAGCGCTTGGCTTGAGCATGGACGTAGCCATGTTCGATGCTGACTTTCGCGCCCATGGCCTGAAGGCCTTTAATGTGCTGGTCCACGGGCCGCAGCCCGATGGCGCAGCCGCCCGGCAAGGAGACCTTGGCATCGCCGAAGCGCGCCACCAGGGGACCCAACACCAGCACCGATGCTCGCATGGTTCTCACCAGTTCGTAGGGCGCCACGGGCGAGTGAACGTTGGCGGCGGTCAAGCACACTCCCATCTTCTCGTCGAGTTCGACCTCCACACCCATCTGCGCCAGAAGATTGAGATTGGTGGTGACATCGCGCAAGTGCGGCACGTTTTGTACACGCAGGGTCTCCGGCGTGAGGAGCGACGCACAAAGAATCGGTAGAGCAGCGTTCTTCGCACCGGAGATGCGCACTTCCCCCTTTAGGCGTGCGCCGCCTTCAATGAGTAGCTTATCCAATTAGGGGTTTTCCGCGGCCCACTGATCCGGAGTGAAGGTCTTCATGGAGAGCGCGTGAACCTCCTCGCGCATGCGCTCTCCCAGTGCCTTGTAGACCAATTGATGCTGCTGCACGCGGTTCTTGCCGCGAAATGCCTCGCACACGATGACCGCTTCAAAGTGATGTCCGTCACCGATGACTTCGATGTGCTCGCAAGGAAGGCCTTGCGTGATGTATTGCTTGACGTCTTCAGGGGTAACCACGGGAAATCTCCTTCCTATGCCGGTGATGCCGCAGGGGCGGCGATTCTACTCGCGCGATGCGAAGCTAGTGCCGCAGTTTGTAACCCGTGCGAAATAGATGCAAGGTGAATAGGCTCAGCAGCACCAGGCATAGGGCCACGATGGCGAAGCTCATGGCGGGATCGGCATCGCTCACGCCGAAGAAGCCGTAGCGAAAACCGTCGATCATGTAGAAGAAAGGGTTTAGGTGGGAGAGTCCCTGCCAAAACGCCGGCAGCGAATGAATGGAATAGAACACGCCCGAGAGAAAGGTGAGGGGCACGATGATGAAATTCTGGAACGCCGCCATCTGATCGAACTTGTCCGCCCACAAACCGGCGATGATGCCCATCGCGCCCAATATGCCGCCACCCGCCAGCGCGAATAGCACGGCCCACAGGGGATGCGCCAGAGGAAGCTCAGTTATCCACATGGTCCCCAGCACAACGCCTATGCCCACAGCGACGCCTCTTATGGTGGCGGCCACGACGTAGGCCAAAAAGGTGGCCATGGGGGTCAAGGGTGTGAGCAATAGGAACACGATGTTGCCCGTCACCTTGGATTGCACCAGACTCGATGAGCCATTGGCGAAGGCGTTCTGCAACAAGGACATCATGGCGAGGCCGGGGATCAAGAAAGCCGTGTACTTGACGCCAGGGTAGACCTCGACCCGTCCCTCCAGCACGTGGGAAAAAATGAGCAAGTAGAGCAAGGCGGTCAGAATGGGTGCGACAATGGTCTGAAACGCCACTTTCCAGAAACGCAGCAACTCCTTGTACAGCAAGGTCGAAAAACCGCTCATGCCGCCTTGCCCACCAAACGTACGAAGACCTCTTCCAAATCCGCCTGCAGCACCTCCAGCTCCAGCACTTCCACCGAAGCTTCCCGCAACACCGCGAGCGTGGGTTCGATCTCGGCATAGGAGGCAAGGCTCAACACGAATCCGCCCTCCTGCCCGCCCGTCACCTTGGGCCGAAGGGCGCAGGGCAACTGATTACCCGCCGTTCGCAGCCGGATATGCACGCCCGGCAGGCCACACAGGAGATTAGCGGTGGTATCGAGGGCGACGATGCGGCCTTCCTTGAGCATCGCGATGCGCCCGCACAGCGCCTCGGCCTCCTCCAAATAATGAGTGGTCAGCACGATGGTGTGCCCCGCGGCGTTAAGTTCGCGAATGAAGCGCCACAGGGCTTGGCGCAATTCCACGTCCACACCCGCGGTGGGTTCGTCCAGAATGATGACCGGGGGCTTGTGGACCAGCGCCTGCGCCACCAGCACCCGGCGCTTCATGCCCCCGGAGAGCGAGCGCATGTTGGCGTTGGCCTTGTCCTTCAGGTCCAAACGCTCGATGAGATGGTCGATCCAATGGTCGTTATGCCGCAACCCGAAATAGCCGGATTGAATACGCAAGGTTTCGCGCACGGAAAAGAATGGATCGAAGACCAGTTCCTGCGGCACCACACCCAAGGAGCGGCGCGCCAGTTGGTAATCGGACCTCACGTCATGACCGGCGACGCGCAAGCTTCCTTGATCGGCGCGCGATAGTCCCGCCAGTATGCTGATGAGGGTCGTCTTACCCGCGCCATTGGGACCGAGCAGACCGAAGAACTCACCGGATTCAACCGTGAGTGTCACTCCGTTGAGGGCTTGTACACGGCCAAAGCGTTTGTAGACGCCTTCCACTTCGATGGCCTTCGCCACCATCATCAGGCGCTAGGCAACAGATCGAGAACCTCGTACACCGAAGCCAGACTGCGCATGTCTCGCGTGATGTGGTGAAAGCGGATGCGTCTGCCTTGGCGCGAAAGGACTCGCGCCCATTCAAGCAGAAGACTCAAAGCCGAAGAGTCCACCTCCGTGACAGCGGAAAGATCCACCTCGATCGCAGCGACTTCGATTCGCTGCAGCGCGAACTGCTTGAGACCGTCGTCTCGCAGCGCCGCGACATTTTGAATCGTTATCGGTCCGCTTATCCAGTAACGGCCCTCCCTGTTCTCGATCACTCAATCACTTCTTGTCTTGTTCTTGCGCGGCCGCGTTCCGCTTGCTATTCATCTCCGTTAGCGCCTTGATCAGGCCATCGACGCCGCCTTGCTTGATCTGCTCGGCGAAGGTGCTGCGATAGGTGGTGACCAGGCTCACTTCGTTCACCGTCACGTCGTAGACTTTCCAGGCCCCCGGTGTCTTGAACATGCTGTAGTCCACGGTGATGGGTGGCGCACCGCCCGGCAAGCGAATCTGGGTTTTCACTTGAACATCCTCATCGCTGGGTTGCAGCTTCACCGGCTTCACATCTACCACCACGCCGCTCACCGCGGAGTAGGCGGTGGTATAGGAACGCAGCAGCAAGGTACGGAACTGCTCGATGATGCTTTGTCGCTGCTCGGCCGTGGCCTGGCGCCAGCTCTTGCCCACCGCCAAACGGGCCATGCGCTCGAAATCGAAATGCATGACGATTTTTTCTTCTATGGCCTTCGATACCGCGGCGGCATCGGTATCGCCCTTACTCAAAATCTTAAGAACATCATCGGCAACACCTTTTACAAGCGCATCCGGCGCGAGCTGTGCAAAACCCAGCTTTGCGAACAACACCAGTGACGCACCGGCGATACCCACCCAACCCACGAAAGTTCTCTTGCTGAAATTCATTCTTTGCCTCGCTTTAAATTACCGGACTACTTTTGCGAATTACCCGAACTACCCGAATTACCCTCGGCCGCCTTGCTGTAGAGGAACTGTCCGATTATTTTTTCCAGAACCACGGCGGACTGCGTCATCTTCATGGTTTCCCCGTCCTTCAGAAGCACCTCGTCGCCCCCGCCATCCAATCCGACATACTGCTCGCCGAGCAGACCCGCCGTCAGGACAGAGGCAATGGTGTCCTTGGGAAACTCGTAGCTCTTGCCGATGAGCATGGTAACGCGCCCCACAAACTTCTTGTTGTCAAACTGCACGCGTTCCACGCGCCCGACCACCACGCCCGCACTTTTCACCGGCGCGCGCACCTTCAAGCCGCCGATGTTCTCGAATTCCGCGATAACGCGGTAGCCATCGGTCTCGCTGACGGAGCTGGCGTTGCCTACCTTTAAGGCCAGCACCAGCAGGGCAATTAATCCGCCCGTTACGAAAATTCCCACCCAAAGATCGACCGCGGTTCGTGACATCTTGAGTTCCTTATATCCCGGTAAACATGAACGAGGTCAGCACGAAATCCAGTGCGAGCACCGCCAAAGCGGAGGTTACGACAGTTCGCGTCACCGCAAAGGAAACGCCCTCGGCGGTGGGCGGTGAATCGTAGCCTTCAAACAACGCGATGGCCGTGACCGCGGCACCGAACACGACGCTCTTGATCACGCCATTGACTATGTCGTAGCGCAAATCCACGTTCGCTTGCATTTGCGACCAAAAGGCCCCGGTGTCTACCCCGAGGATGACCACACCGATGAGATAGCCGCCGAAAATCCCCATGGCGCTGAATATCGCCGACAGCAAGGGCATGGCAAAAAACCCGCCCCAGAACATGGGCGACACCACGCGGGCAAAGGGGTCTACCGCCATCATCTCCATGGCGGAGAGCTGTTCGTTGGATTTCATCAATCCGAGCTTGGCTGTCATGGCCGATCCCGCCCGGCTGGCGAAGAGCAACGCGGATACCACCGGCCCCAGTTCTCGCACCAGGGACAAGGCTACCAGGGTTCCCAGCGCTTCGGCCGACCCATAGCGCTTCAAAGTCTCGTAGCCTTGTAAGCCCAGCACCAGGCCCACGAACAAGCCTGAAATGATGATGATGATGAGCGACAACACACCGCTGAAGAACACCTCGTCCAGCAGCAATCGCGGCCGGCGAAATCCCAATAGGCTTTGCGCGAGCACCTGACCCATGAAGCGCGTCGCGGATCCAAACCGCCACACCCCATTCACCACCTGACGGCCGATCAAGCGCACGCCGCTGTCGAGGGCTGTGATCACGGCGCCCCCAATCCAAGATCCTCAGCGTAAGGCGGCGAGGAGTAATGGAAGGGCACCGGGCCGTCCGGATGCCCGTGCACGAACTGCTTCACGAAGGGCTCGTCGGAATTGAGGATCTCTTGCGGCGTACCTTTCGCCAGAATGGTTCCCGCCGACATGATGTAGACGTAGTCTACGACAGGCATCGAGCCGTGAATATCGTGGGTCACCAGAATGGAGGTCGCGCCCAGCGCATCGTTCAACTTGCGGATCAGGTTGGAGATCACGCCTACCGAGATAGGATCCAATCCTGTGAAGGGCTCGTCGTACATGATGAGCATCGGATCCAGGGCGATGGCTCTCGCCAAGGCTACCCGGCGTGCCATGCCACCGGACAACTCCGAGGGTTTGAGGGCATGGGCGCCCCGTAATCCGACGGCGTTGAGTTTCATCAGCACCAGGTCGCGAATCATGGACTCTGGCAGCCCGGAATGCTCACGCAGCGGAAAAGCGACGTTGTCGAACACGCTTAAGTCAGTGAACAGAGCGCCGAACTGAAACAACATGCCCATCCGGCGGCGCAATGCATAGAGATCGTCATGGCGCAGCTGGTGAACGACCTTGCCCATCACCTGCACCCGCCCAGTGTTGGGTTTGATCTGCCCGCCGATCAATCGCAAAACCGTGGTTTTCCCACAGCCGCTGCCGCCCATGATGGCGACCACCTTTCCCCGTGGAATGGACATGGTGAACCCGCTTAAGATCGTGCGCGGCCCGTATCCAAAACGCACGTTGTCGATTTCTACGACACTATCCTCTCTCACCCCTTCTGGCACGCTGCTCATATCTCGTTGAAAGTGCGCCGCATTCTAATTCAACGGAAGACGAACGCCTATTTGCCGCTGGCAGGTTGCATTGGCAGGCAAATCCCGGCACTGTTCGCACCGATCATGGAAGCCGGCATCTCTCTAGACTCCGCCGCCCCGCCCGCCATTGGATTCCGCAATACGGGCCGGCGTTTCGGTGCGCAACAGGCCTTGGATGACGTGTCCTTCGACGTCCTGCCGGGCGAGTGCTTTGGTTTGGTCGGCGGTAACGGCGCGGGCAAGACTACCTTACTCAAATGTTTGTTGGATTTCATCACTCTGCATTCAGGCTTCATCGAGATATTCGGAGTTCCGTATCGCGAGACGCACGCACGCTCCAAGATAGCGTTTTTGCCAGAGCGCTTCGTACCTCCCTACTACTTGAATGGAGAGGATTTCCTACGCTACATGCTCGAACTGCATGATCGTCCCTACGACGCAAGCGCAGTCCGCGCGGCCTTCGAGGACCTGGATTTGGATACCGGCGCATTGCGCAAACCCGTACGCGACTATTCAAAGGGCATGACTCAGAAACTCGGGCTCGCGATGTGTTTCTTGAGCGGGAAGGAGCTTCTCGTTTTTGATGAACCCGCCACGGGGCTTGATCCCAAGGCGCGAGCGCTTTTCAAGGAACAAATCCGGCGAACCGCGGACCACGGCCGCACGGTTTTGCTGACCTCGCACTCCTTAGCTGATGTCGAGGAGATGTGCCAGCGTATGGCGGTCTTGCATCAGGGCCGCTTGCGATTTCTCGGTTCACCCTCGGGCTTGCGCCAACAGTTCAACGCGCAAACACTGGAGGCGGCTTATCTCGCCTGCATCGCGGAAACGAGCAACTAGTCATCTCTGCCAGATGATCTGGCACAATTGTCCTTGATTTCGATAACACAGGTAGCCGCGTGGAAGATCAGAAGAAACCCGATCTGCTTATTGTCGATGACGATCCGCTCATCACCGACACGCTTCAGTTCGTCCTCAGCCGCGACTTCAACGTCTATTGCGCCGAGTCCCGCCCCCAGGTCAAGAGCCTGTTGCGACAACTGGATGTCCCGCCAGAACTTGCCCTCATCGATCTAGGCCTTCCGCCCAAACCGCACCAGCCGGACGAAGGTTTTCAGCTCATTAGCGAATTGCTCGCCTATTCACCTCGAATAAAGATCGTGGTGCTGTCGGGCCAGAGCGACGAAAGCAACGCCAAGCACGCACGAACCTTGGGTGCCATCGAGTTCGTCGCGAAACCCTGCGAGCCCGAACGGCTGAAGGACTTGCTGCACAGCGCACGCAGCATCGCCACCGCCGAGCGTGCCGCGGAAAAGCGCCACAAGGGCGATGGGCTGGTCGGAAAAGGTCCCGCCGTGGAGAAACTGCGGCAACAGATCCGGCAGTACGCCGCCTCCCCATTCTCGGTACTGATCGAAGGCGAATCGGGCAGCGGAAAGGAACTCGTCGCCCTATCGCTGCACAACCAAAGCCCGCGTTCGGACAAACCCTGCCTCACCCTCAACTGCGCGGCGATCGCCCCCAATCTTGTGGAGGCGACTTTGTTCGGACACGCCCGCGGGGCTTTTACCGGGGCGACCATTCAACGCGCGGGGTATTTCGAAGACACCAAGGACGGAACCTTATTACTGGACGAGATTGGGGAGTTGCCTTTGGATTCCCAGGCGAAATTGCTACGGGTGCTGGAGAATGGCGAATACCAGCGGGTAGGCGAGACACAAAACCGTTTCAGCCAGGCTCGCGTGATTGCCGCCACCAACCGCGATCTGCGGCAAGAAGCCAAAGCGGGCCGGTTTCGGGTCGATCTCTATCACCGCCTCAGCATATTCACCATCAACGTGCCCGCCTTGCGGGAGATGGGCGAGGACCGGCGCTTGTTGATGGAATTTTTCTCCGAGTTCTATGCCAAGCAAAGTGGCTTGGCGCCTTTCGAGTTGGATGCCGGTGCCGCAGATCTCTGGATTCGCTATGACTTTCCCGGAAACGTGCGAGAACTTCGTAACATCGTGATCCGGCTGACCACGAAATATCCCGCGCAGCGAGTCAACTCGGAACAATTGCAAGCGGAGTTGGATCCCGATGCCTTCACCTCGGAAGCGAGCGGGCTGGTGCTGCCACGGGAAGCCAGCGCCGCCATGGAAGCCGCCAAGAATCACCTCAAAGCGCAAAAAGACTTTAGCCTCGATGCCCTTCTACAGCACTGGGAGAAGAGCTTCATCGACGCCGCTATGGCACTGAGCAACGGCAACCTGAGCCAGGCCGCCCGCGTGCTGGGCGTGCACCGCACGACCTTGTATAGCCGCATGCAAACCTTCGGGGGTAGCACAGGCAGCATGGCCTCGGATGGCGAACAACAGTCGTAGTGGACCCAAGCGATGTACTACTCCTACTTTGGCCTGAGCCAACCGCCCTTTCGCATTACCCCCGACACTGATTTTTTCTTCGAGGGTGCCAACCGTGGCGCGGTGTTGGAGGCACTGGTCTACGCCATCACCCAAGGCGAAGGCATCGTCAAGGTTGTGGGTGAGGTCGGCAGTGGGAAAACCATGCTGTGCCGCGTGCTGCAAGCGCGTTTGCCCAAGCATGTGGAAAGCGTCTACCTGGCCAACCCTAGCGTATCGCCCGAGGAAATCCTCCACGCCATCGGCTTCGAGCTGCAACTGCCCATCACCCGAGATGCTTCCCGGCTGGAAGTCATGCATGCACTCAACGAGTATTTGCTGGGCCGCCATGCGCAAGGACGGCAGGTGGTGGTCTTCGTGGAAGAGTCGCAGAGCATGCCCATCCCCACTCTGGAAGAGATTCGCCTGCTTTCCAACCTAGAAACCAAGCAGCACAAACTGTTGCAGATCGTGCTTTTCGGCCAGCCGGAGCTCGACGTCAATCTTGCCCGGCAGGAAATTCGCCAGCTACGCGATCGCATCACCCACAGTTTTTCCCTGGGTCCCTTGCGTATCGACGACGTCCACAAGTACCTGGCCTTTCGCTTAAGGGCCGCGGGTTACCGGGGGCCGGAGCTGTTTAGCCCCGAGATGGCCCGCCAGATGGCCAAGGCCAGCAACGGGTTAACCCGGCGCATCAACATCCTGGCCGACAAAACCTTACTCGCGGCCTTCGCCGATGGGACTCACAACATCAAGAGGAAACATCTCAGCGCGGCCGAGGCGGACAGTGAGTTCGCCGCCGGGTCCGGGACTCGCTGGCGTGTTGCGCTGGTGCTAGGAGCCTCGGCCTGCTTGATCGCCGCGGCTGTGGCATGGATGGCGTATCCGTCGTTGACCGACACCGCACCACGCAACCCTGTCCATGCTGCGGCGAACAGGCCGCTTGCGAACAACACCGCCATGGCGGAGGCCCCAGGTCCCGCCCAGCAGGCTTCGCCTGTGACGGATTCCGCGCCAGTAACCCCGATCATGAACACGGATCCGCTTGCCTCGAGAGCCGAGGCTTTTTCGGATCCCCTGGAACTTCGTCTCTCGGCCACTCACGAGTGGCTCGCGACGGCATCCGGAAACCTTCTAAGTATTCAAGTTCTTGGGTCAAACGACTTGGGTTTATTGCGAAAGTATTTAGACCAATTGCAAAAGTCGGTTGAGCCGGAAAAAATCTTTGTGTACCGTACCCGAACAAGTAGCGGGCCATCGGTCACACTGCTGTACGGAACCTTCTCAAGCCGGACGGAAGCGTTGAAAGCCTTGGACGCGCTTCCGCCGGAGCTTCGAATCAATCGGCCCTACATACGTACGGTCGATGGCATTCGGCTCGAGATCGGTCTTTCCACAGGCTAGTCCTGACAGCCCATCCGAACGTGAAACGGGAGAAAACGACAATGAGACCTACGACCACACTCCACACGCGCGGCGTGTCAGCGGCAGCCTGCTTGCTGCTAGCTTCCTGCAGTGCATACCAGCCATCGGTTCCTCCCTCGCAAGGACATATCAGCCGGGACAAGAGCTCCTCCGCGGGGGCAGATGCCCCCCTTCCGGTGGTCACTGCGCCCGGTTATGTGCCACCGCCCAAGCCCAAGCCCAAGGTACCGACCTATAGCGTGGTCGTTCATGAAGTCCCCGTGAAAGAGCTGTTACTCGCGCTGGCGCGGGACACCAAGGAGAACATCGACATCCATCCCGGGCTTCAAGGGCTGGTCAGCCTGAACGCCATCGACGAACCGCTGACTTCCATCCTGGACCGGGTCGCCAGACAGGTGGACATGCGCTACCGGGTGGAGGGCCGCACCATCATCGTCAGTCCCGACACGCCCCAAATGAAGACCTACCAGGTCAACTACGTGAACATGTCGCGGGAAACGACTTCCACGGTGTCGGTTAGCGGGCAGATCAGTGGGGGCGGAGGTGGAACCTCCGCTGCGGGAGGCACGGCTCCAACCGCGGCGCAAGGCGGTCAATCCACCACCTCGGTCAATTCGACTTCCAAGAATAACTTTTGGGACGTCATCAAAGAGAACCTTCAGAGCATCCTGAAATCGACCAATAAGTTGTCTCAGTCCGCCGAAGACAAGCAAGTCCGCGCCGAAGCACAGCGTGCCGCGCGGGAAGAGAAGCTTGCTCAAGTCGAATCGGTTGCTCGGGCCGGCGCCAATGCCAACGCTTTATTCGACAAGGTGTTCGGGCCGGACGGCCAGGATAAGGATTTGACCGATGTGGCCATCAATCAAATCACGGGAACTATTGTTGTCCTGGCAACGGACAAACAGCACGCCCTAATCCAGGAGTTCTTGAGCGGCGTCACCAACTCATCCCAGCGCCAGGTTCTGATTGAAGCCACCATCGTCGAAGTGCAACTCTCCAATGCCTATCAAGCCGGGATCGATTGGGCACGGGTAACCCGCGCTGCTGG
>JBKKAO010000321.1:0-2654 GCA_046714645.1 Burkholderiales bacterium
ACTGTTCACTGTTAACCGTTTATGGTCGAAGACCGGTATACCCGTAAGGGTGCGCCGTTAACTGTTCACCGCCACCGTTCGCCGTTACGGAACGCCCGCCGGTTCCAGAGCAGGTACCCGAGAAGGAGGACGAAGCACGCCAGCACGAAAACCTTGTTGATGAACCAGTTCGTGCGCCAGATATCCCATTGCGGAGCGGAGAGGAACATCACGAACTTGGTCACGATTATCGCGATCTCGACCACGGATACCGTGATCGCCAGTCCGAAGGTGTAGCGCGGTCTGGCGATCAGCGCCCAACCCAGCCAGATGTGCGCCACCCACCAGAAATCCCACATCACATAAGTGAGAGCCGGTTCGTCTGCGTTCAGCGCATACGCCACCGGGAAGATGTACTTGATGACCAGCGTCCACGCCGCCAGTACGAACAAAAAATCCGCAAGGAATCTAATCATGGTGAGCTAAACCTCAACGCAAAGGCGCAAAGAACGGTAGAGTAGGGGAGGAAACGATGTCAGACTGCAACACCGCCCTCCCCCCTCGTCGAACCGGACGTGCGGATTTCCCGCATCCGGCTCTCATGCAAGCATTCATCGTAATAGTGCAAGGCCACGGCACGCTCACAAACTAACCAGACCCAGGCGAGCGAAGTGCGTGTAGTAGCTCACCCCGTCACGCGGTCGATACGCGCGTTGGCTGCGATGCTGGCGCAGGTGCTGCGTCAGCCGCTCACGCGCATAAGCATTGAGCGTGCGAAACGGCTGCCGCGGATAACCGTAGCGGAAGTAGCCCGACCAGCCCCGCAGGTAACGATTGAGCGAGTCGACAAGCTGCGGCACCGGCACGCAGGCCTGATTTCGACCTGTCATCTCATGCAGCCGTTGCCGTGCCCGCGTCATCGCCTTCTTCGATACCGTCACGTTCAAGTACCGATGCCCACGACCCAGCAGGTCGCACTCATAGCCGAACGTGTAGCCGAGGAAGTCCAGATGCGCGCCTTCCGCGTTCAGATTAACCACCCGCGTCTTCTCGCCATTGAGCTTCAGTCCCATCCACCCTTCGAGCGTCTGCTCGATCCAGCCTCTGAGCTGTGGACTCACATAGCGTGCGAGCACCACAAAATCGTCGGCATAGCGCACCAGCTTCGCCTGAGCCCAGCACCCCGGCCCCTCGGCGCGGTGAAAGCGCCGGTCGAACCAGTGCAGATAAAGGTTAGAGAGCAGCGGCGAGATCACGCCCCCTTGCGGGGTGCCTTGGCTTGCGCGCTTGACGCTGCTCGGCTCACCTTCGCCGGCCTGCGGTTCCACCACCGGTGCTTCCAACCACAGCCGTATGAGCTTGAGCACCGAACGATCAGCAATCCTCATGCGCAAACACGCCATGAGCCGCCCGTGCGGGATCGAATCAAAGTAGCTCTTCAAGTCCGCGTCATAGACCGCCTGATAGCCCTCTCGCAGATGCCCTCGAATCTCCGCCAGTGCCTGGTGCGCGTTGCGCCCGGGGCGAAACCCATAGGAGCAATCCTCAAAGTCCGCCTCGAAGATCGGCTCCAGTATGAGCAATGCCGCCATCTGCACCACGCGATCCGCCACCGTGGGAATCCCAAGGGGCCGCAATCGGCCATCGTGTTTCTCGATATAGACCCGCCGCACCGCTTGCGGCTGGTAGCGATGCTCTCGCAACTCGGTGTGCAACCGGGCAAGCAGCGTCCCGACGCCTTCGGCTTCTATCCGGGCAATCGTCACGCCATCGACTCCGGCGGCTCCCTTGTTGGCTCGCACCCGCTCCCAGGCCGCCGCCAGTACATCGGCTCGATACACCCGGTCATACAGCGCATAGAAACGAAACTTCGGCTCCTGCACCGCCTTACGGTTAAGCTTCAGTCTCAGAGAAGAAACACTCTCAGGCCACCCGTCACCGAGCGCCCAATTCTCCGTAGTAGGATTCTCATCCAAGCGGGTCTCCCCTCCTCTTACTCAAGCACGCTTGCATTCAGGCCCCTTCGCTCCACGGTCGTTACTCGCTTCTGCACTACTACGGGCCTGTCCGACTCCCGGACCGAGTCCACCAGCGGTTATTTCTTCCCGCTGGCAGTCGATGGCTTGCCCACCACCCGACCGGGTCTCCCAGGTTCCTTGACTGATCTGTCCACGCGCGCTGTCCCCTACCACCCCGGAAAGCCCGACGACTGCTCTCTCCCGTTGCTTCATCGTCGGTTGCAGGCTTCATCCTCTCTGGCGGATTGGCCGCTTCCACTTTGCGTAACGAGGCCGAACCAGGTTCGCTTGCGCTACGGCTCACGTGTTCGCTTCCCGGGGCTTCACCGGGCGGATCGCTCCACCACAGTGCCCGAGTCGCTATCTGCTGAACGGGTAATTCGCAGAGTAAACTCCTTCCAGTTCACAAGATCAGCCAGGCTTGGCCTGGCGCACCGAAGGACGCAAAGGAAAGCCAAAACACTTCAACTATTTCTGCCGACCCGTTTTGTTACAACTAGGCGGATAATTTCAGTTTGCGAAAATGTCCCGAATAATTTTTACCAACGAATTCTAGTTAAGGCGATGTCACAGGCTTGCCCAAATTGTGGCGCACCATTGGCGGCTCAGGCGGAAGAATGCGGACGCTGCGGCGCCCTTTTCGGCGAGGGTTCAGAT
>JBKKAO010000322.1:0-2823 GCA_046714645.1 Burkholderiales bacterium
CGGCGACTGTGTGCTGCCCTCGGTTTGGGTTCCAGTTTTGGTAGTGGCCATAGTGTGTTCCTCCAGTGAGTTTTAGAAAAGTTTCTCCCTCGGTAGCGCCACCGCGAGCGATTCGGCGATTCGATCGACGTGACGTACGGTGCAAGTGTGAGCCTTTCTTCGGCAAGACCGCAACTGTCTGTCTGAGCCTAAGACTTTTAAGAATGTCCTGTTGCTCTATCATGGATCCGATGACCCCGAAGAACGCGCCCGCGCCTCCTCTGTTTCCCAGGAATATATTCACCGATTAGAGGAATTCTTCGTGCACTGCCGCTACTTGGCGCTCGACCGGCGCATACCATGCGCCCCGAGCGCGCAGCCCCTTCTCGTGCGTGCTCGATGATATCACTGCCCCATTCGGCGCCATGCAGCCCGACGCATGTCGTCTTGATACCGAGCTACAACACTGGCTCCCAGGTCATTAGGACCCTAGAGGCAGCGCGTGACGCTTGGTGCCCGGTGTGGATCGTAATCGATGGCAGCACGGACGAGTCCGAGTCGTTGATACGAGGCTTCATCAAGGACCGTTCAGGCATCGAACTACACGTATTAGCCCCCAATCAAGGCAAAGGAGCCGCATTGCTGCATGGCTTGAGAAGGGCCCAAGCCCAGGGCTACACGCACGTTCTCACCATGGACGCCGACGGCCAGCATTCCGCGGCCAAAATCGTGGAGTTCATGGACATCTCGAAGGCACACCCCGAAGCACTCGTGCTGGGCAATCCGCAGTTCGATGCCTCCGCGCCGCTATTGCGTGTGTACGGCCGCCGGGTGTCGAACTGGTGGGCGAATCTGGAGACGCTTTGGTTGGGGATCAATGATTCCCTATTTGGATTTCGTGTCTATCCGGTCCAACCTCTGCTGGAGATCATGGAGCGCACGCGATGGATGCGGCGCTTCGATTTCGATGTGGAAGCCGCGGTGCGTCTGGCTTGGAAGGGCTTGCCCATCATCAATGTGCCCGCGCCGGTCAAGTACCTGAAACCCGAGGAGGGCGGCGTTTCTCACTTCAACTACCTGCGTGACAACGCGCTACTGAGTTGGATGCACGCCCGTTTGTTCCTCGGCTTTCTTTTGAGGCTGCCCCTTTTGCTGGCGCGAAAGCTCCGCCAGTCACCCCTCACGCCATGGCGCCGTTGATGCAGAGTATCTGTCCGGAAATGTAAGCGGCACGATCGGACACCAGGAAGGACACCAAATCTGCCACCTCTTCGGGGCGCCCGGCCCGTTTCATGGGCACCCTGGCTTCGATCTGCTCCTTGGTGAAGGCGGTGCTCGCCATGGGCGATTCGATGATGCCGGGCGCCACGGCGTTGACCGTCACGCCACGGCTCGCCACTTCGATGGCCAAGGACTTGGTGGCACCATGCAGAGCCGCCTTCGCCGCCGCGTAGTTCACCTGTCCGCGATTTCCCATAATGGCGGCCACGGAGCTGATGCTGACGATGCGCCCCCACCGGGTTCGGATCATGGGCAACAACAGGGGTTGGGTCACGTTGAAAAACCCGTTCAAGGATACATCGATCACCCGCGACCACTGCGTGGCGCTCATGCCCGCCATGACCGCATCGTCGTGCATGCCAGCATTGTTCACGACGACCTGAACGGGCCCCTCCTCCACAACGCCAGCCAATACGCGCGAAGTGGCCTGCGCATCGGTCACATCGAATACGATCGCTCGCGCCCGGCCACCGCCGGCTTGAATAGAGGCCGCGACGGATTGCGCCACCTCCTCCCGGCTATTGGCGTGCACTAACACCTCCAGATCGTCTTGCGCCAAGGCGCGGCAGATGGCTGCGCCAAGCGTGCCACTTCCTCCGGTCACCAATGCGCGTTTCATGTTTCTGGTTCCACATCCAAAACCACGGTCGCCCGTCCCTCAACGATAGATTCTCCGCCAGCGCTCACTCGAAAGCGGTAGATCACGCGTGACTCATCGCCCATGATACGGCTCGCCTCGATGAGGAGATCGGCGGAAAGCGTATCGAGCCGTGCACGGGTCAACGTGACCTCACGCAACGCCACCAAGAATCCGGCTTTCGGGAGCGCATGTTCGGGCCTAAGGAGTGCGCCATGGGCCGCCATGGCCTGCGAAGCGTACTCGGCTGCGCACGCTGCCCCCAAGCTTCCATCCGCCGCCATGGGGTGATTTGGATCGCGGTGACTAGACGCGCTGCACACGATGCCGGATTCATCCCAACGCACCACAGCGTCCAACAAGAACATAGGGGGTGCATGGGGAATGCGTCCGAGGAGTTGTTCGCGCGAGAGAAGCATGAAGCGTTATCTCTTGCCGAAGGGCTCTTTGTCCAGCATCAATGACCACAATTTCGACCAAGTCTGCCAATCGTGCCCGCCTTCGATTTCGATCACGCGCTCTCGCGGCATCGCCTGCGCCAGCACGGATATGGAGTGGGCGAAGCGGTCGGAAGCGCCATAGCCCAGGTACAGCGCCGGTTGGGCTTCTCCGCTTGCGAGCAGCGTTTGTAACCATAGCAGCATCTCTCTCTCCTCATCCAGGGGAAGATCTCGCTTGGGTTCCCAGCGCGCCAGGCCACCCGCGCGGGCGATCTCCTGCACTTGATTTCTCGCACCCAGGTAAGGGGCTAGCAACAATGCGCCGTCCACTTCGCCCGGGTACGCGTGCACGTAGAGCAAGCTACCGAACCCCCCGAGGGAGATCCCACCCAGCCAGACGCGCCGGTAGCCTTTCGTGCGGGCGGGCGCGATCACATCCTCGTGCAATCGCTCCACGACGTTGCGTCCCGTGTAGTAGTTCACGTT
>JBKKAO010000323.1:0-7929 GCA_046714645.1 Burkholderiales bacterium
ATGTTCAAGTCTTTTGCCCTGAACGAAATCGGCTATTGCGCGGAAAACGGCCGCACCTACGTCGGAGACTACAGCTACGGCATCTGGGAAATCGACGGCGTGAACGGCACACCCAAGCTGATCATGAATGAGGTTCCGATCGGTGACCACGCGCTGGGCGCCATCATGTGCCGGGACGGCTGGCTCTACTATGCGGTGGGGGCTCCGTCGAACTCCGGTTATGCCGATCCGGACATCCATGGATGGACCGATGCGATCGACCCCTACTGGGAAAAGCGCGCTACGGCCGGAATGCCCGCGCTGCCGCGTGACCCGCCCTGCCGGGATATCACGCTGACGGGGCTCAACATCCGCGACAGCCAGGGCAATCTTACGGGCGCGTACCTGCCCAAGGGTACGCCTTCCAAGCCCGGTCAGGTCATCAAGGCGCAAAAGCCCTGCGGCGGTGCGGTTCATCGGACGAGGCTGAAAGCCGATAGCAGCTACACCACCAACGACTGGGAAGTGTATGCGTTTGGGTTCCGCAATATGTCCGGGGTTGCTTTCGGCCCGAAGGGCTCGCGGTTCGAGAACGCTCTGGCCGTCAGCGACAACGGACATAACGACAAGGGCAATCGCCGCGTCGCCAACTCGGGTGAGAATCTCTTCATCGTGACCGAGAAGGGGCAGGATGCGGGCTTTCCCGACAAGCCGGGCTTGAACTTCACGAACATCAAGCGACACGGGCCTGACGTCTATCGCGGAAATAAGTACGACCCCACCCGGCCTAACCCCCAGTTGTACATCGGGGACAAGCCATTCATTCCCACTCTGCCGCCCTACCGCTTCATCGACCACTCGATCGGCCTCCGGGGGACGCCGCTGATCATCGCCAATCCCAATCCGAACGGGTACATCAACCCGGTGATGGAGTGGGACACGAACAATCCGATGGACGGGCTGGCCTGGTCGCCAAAGGCCTACGGCGCGACGGACACGATCTTCACTGCTGTGTTCGGCATCATCGACAACGGTCCGGAAAGCCTGAGGCCGATGTGGCCGGCGATCGTGAAGATCGAGTTCCTTAATCCGACCGGCATCAAGTGGTCGATTTTCGCCGAGAATCTGGAGCCCGGACCCAATGCCTATCAGAAGAAGGAAAACCGGGGCGGGTTCGAGCGCACCAACGACGTCGAGTTCAGCATGGATGGCAAGACGATGTACGTTGCCGACTACGGTGAGCTGTACGTGAACTACCAGATGGAATCGCCGTTCTACACGACGCCCAAATCCGCGGTGGTCTGGACCATCACGAACCAGTAGGCTAGGTCAGATCTTCCCATCCCGGCGGCTGTCGCCGCCGGGATGGGTAGGCCGGGATGGGTATATTTCACTACCCAGTTTCCCCCAGGCGATTTAAGCGTAACTATCGCGTGCCGGCTGATTCTGTCCCGGAGCGCGCCGTGTTCACCACCGCTCTCAGGGCTTGTCAGGCGGACGCAGCGAACGAATGAAATTTAGCAGGTCCCAGATTTCGTATTCGCTCAGAACAGATTTCCAGGCGGGCATCAGATTTTTCCCATTGGCGATGCGATAGGCGACTACTCCGTCAGGATAAATGGGAGAAGTGCCAACCCGGACAAGTCATCCATGCGTACTGGAAGCGAACTCGCCGCCGGGCCGTCGCCACGCCCCGTCGCGCCATGGCAGGTGACGCAGTAGCGCTCGAACAGGCTCTTGCCTCTTGCAATCGATTCGGCCGAGTGGGGGAACGGATTGCGCGCGAAGGCTGATGCCAGTAGATCGGCATAGTAAAGGCCCATCGCACCGCAGACGAAAGCAGCGATGGCGATGATCCACTTTCCATTCATCTCTTAATGCATCCTGTGCTGCTAGAGGCTCATTACACATGGCGCAAACGTCGGAGTTCCATGTTGGTGTAGCCGATGCTGAAGCCGAGTATAGCGGCAATGAAAAAAAGCGCGCGCACCTTATCGTTTGTACCCCACGTCCAGTCGAATCCGGATTAGAATTCCCTTTGCATCGATAACGATTCAACATCCTGGGTTATTAAAGTACGCGCACCGGATGAGATTGGCTTGCCCGGTGCAATTTTTTAGCATTGCACAGGCTTGCTTCCGGGCCTCGCGCTAATCCTGAGTAAGAGGCGCTATGAAATCCCATCTCGTCCCTGCGTTCCTCATCGCTTATTTTTTCCCCGGGAGCCCGCAGGCGTTCGCGCAAGACACGCAGCCCGCCGAGGCGGAGGCGCCGGTGGTTGAAGTGTCCGCCTTTCGTATTCCGACGCTCATTACAGAGGCTGCGCAAGGGGTCAGTGTCGTCTCCGCCCAGGAGATACAAGACCGCAATCCAACCTCCGCCGCGGAGGTACTTCAGATGGTGCCTGGGATACAGGTCGATCGCATGGGTGGGCCTGGCGGTTTGAGCAGCATCTACATCCGAGGCAGCGATCCCGAGCACGTGCTCGTTCTAATCGATGGCGTGCGGATGAACGATCCGCTGCTCAGCCGGGGCGGCGCCTATGATCTATCGGCACTCGATCCTGCCACCATTGACCGGATCGAAGTCATTCGCGGCACCGGGTCGGCGATGTATGGAGCCGATGCCATCGGCGGGGTGGTCAACATCATTACGAAGCGCGGTCCGAAAGAAGGATCGAGTATCTCGGGGGCTTTGGGAATCGGCACGAAGGGTTATGCGGGCGGAAATGGACGCATGGCCGGTGGAAACGAGGCTGTCCAGTATTCAGTGGGTGCCGCCAAGCTTCAAGATGGCCGCGACAGCGACGGGGGTGAACTGGACCTCACCACGTTCGATGGCGCGGTGTCATTGCAAGTGGCGCAAGCCGCACAGCTCAAGTTTTTCGCGCGCCACAATGATCGTGAAAGCACGACATTTCCAGAAGCGAGTGGAGGAATTCGGCTGGCCTCGAGCCGAACTCTAGAACAACGAGACGCGGAAGAATCAAGCTATGGAGCGAATGCCTCCTTCGCGCCCAGTACTCAGTGGGGTGTCAAGTTCCAGATCTCCCGTTACGACCGGAATGAAGACATCAATTCTCCTGGGGTCGGTTTTTCGATACCCCCCAGCGTTTCAACCACGGATTTAACCCGAGATTCGCTCCTGATCAGCGGCTCATCGAAGCTCCCATGGAATTCCGAGGGGAGCGCGGGATACTAGCATCAGAGCGAAGACGGGGATACTAGCAGCGTTCTCGTTGGCCTACCACCGGGAAACTTTCAGCTCAAACGCAACACGAACTCCTTGTTCGCTGCGTGGAAGAGTAAACCTTCCGAGGCTTTAATCGTATTGCTCGACCTGCGTTACGACCGCATTTCGAATCTCTCCTCCGAGACCAGTCCAAGTGCCGCCGTGCGGTACAACTTCCCTGCGTCAGGTACCGCGCTCAAGGCTCGCTATTCCGAAGGCTTTCGACCGCCGAGTTTCTTTGCCCTCGCCAGCCCTATCGTGGGGAACCCGAATCTCGTGTCTGAAACCAGCCGGAGCGGAGAACTCGGAGTGGAGCAAGCGCTTGGCGATTCCGCACAGTTGGGCGCAAGCGTATTCAAGACGCGCACAAAGAATCTGATCGATTTTGATTCGACCTTCGGAACAGGGCCCATTGGTTTTGGCCAGATAGTGAATCGCAACACAGTGGAGAGCAAGGGGATTGAACTCCAGTTCACGTCGCGCCCTGTCACCCGCCTGAACGCCGGAGCGAACTACACCTATATGACGACTGACATTCTGAACAGCGCGAGTAAGCTTCGTAACCGGCCCAAGCATCGCGCGTCTGTCTCGTTTGGGTATGAAGTTGACGAGGCTTCCAAGGTGACGTGGAACACGGTCTATGTGGGTAAATCACTCGACTTCTCCGACCCCACCAACGAAGTCGAATTGAGCGGCTACTTCCGCACGGATGTGGCCTACGCCTACAGGTGGCAGCGGTTCACAGCGAGTTTCGCGATCGATAACCTGTTCGGCAAGGAGTACGAAGAGTTTGTCGGATTTACCAACCCCGGACGGCGGTACAGGATCGGAGTTTCGGCGGTGTTCTAGGGGGATTAGGCAGGCTCCACCGCGGCCAGCCGCCAAGCTTCCGTATTGAGCTCGTGCACGAAATGCCATAACTCTTGCACTTTGCGCGGCGGGGTGTCGCCTTGCTGAACATGGGCGGTGTACTGAACGCTTGCCACGTAGCGATTGGCTTCTTCGAACAGATCCACCAGCTCCGCCTTGAGGCCCTCGACCTGAGGGGCCATCGCCTCGGTTTCGCTATCCAAGATCAACGAGGTCGCCAAGTCCTCGGTGCAATGCTGCAAGATGAAATCGTGATCCTTGTGGCTGCTCGCCATGCGAAGATCCACGAAGAAGGGCTCGGCCCGCTGCAGCAGATCCGCCTTGACTTGGGCGCGGGAGGCGGCCACGTCGCCCGGGTCCAGGTTGAGAACCGGATCGATGAATTCCCCTTGCTTCGAGCGCGTCCGAATTTGGCGCTGGCGTCTCCACAGAAACGCTCCGCTCACGAGCATTACGGCTGTGGTGACCGCGGCCCAAGGCAGGGCCGGCGAGCGTGGTTCTAGAACGGGCTTGGGGCTGTCCTTGCGTGTTGCACCGAGAACCCCGGTATCCGCTTGAAGAATTGGCTTGGGGGCTAAGGGACGCATCGGCGCGCGGCGCGTAGCGCGAGGTTTGGTTGCTTGCGCGCCGTGCGCGCGGACAGGACTCTTGCGCCTGGTGGCCAATGTCTTCGCGGCACGCGCCTTTGCTTTCAGCGCCGCCTTGGTCGTTGCTGCTTTTTCGCTCCCAGGTTTCTTGCCAGCAACAATTTTCTTGGCGGGTTTGGCTTTCTGCTTAGCCGTGACCGCGTGGGCGGACTTGGCTTTCTGCTTAGCCGTGACCGCGCGGGCGGACTTGGCAGCGCTCTTTGAGTTGGGTTCGGCGGCGGCTGCCGTGGCCGGATTCCCTAGTAGCGCGAGGACTAGGAAAGGAAAGACCATGGCTCCGGCGAGCAATCGACGCGGACGTAGACCTTCTCCTAATGGTGGGATTGAGGCGCGCAAAGGAGTCCTTGATCTATCTCAGCAAGATCTAACTGACGCGTCACTATTGTATATTGTAAATCGTCACTCGCTTGCCATGTCCAGTGGTAATTTAGCGTCAGCGAAACAACGCCCCTTGCCGGTTGAGCCCAGGACCGGTGCTGGGGTTGCCCCCGGCGTACTGCTTCCTCCGGCGCATAGACCGGTATATCGAACGCGGCTTCTTGCCCTTCAACGTGACATGGGCGAACGGGCTGAGCGGCGAGTGCGGCGCGGTGATTCACGGCTTATGGATGCGATGCTGCCATCGCAGGAACATCGAATTCGACATACTCGTTGAGCGCCCGACGCAGCGCTGGCACGTCATTGTTTGCCAGCGGTGCGCTGTCCGACAATACCCGGCGCAAGCCCCGTGCGCCAAGTTGACCGTGATACAGCCCCAACAGGTGGCGTGTGACCGCGCGTAATGGTGTGCCACGGTCGTGTTCCTCCTCTGCGTAGCGAAGCATGCATTCCAGTGCTTGATCACGCGAGGGTGTGGCATGGGATGAGGGAAACAGCAAGGCGTCCAGTTCTGCCAACAAGTACGAGCGATGATAGGCTGCGCGTCCCAACATGACGCCGTCCACGTGGGCGAGTTGCTGGTGTGTACTGGTGAGTGTTTCCAGGCCGCCGTTGATGACGATCTCTAAATCCGGAAACTCTCGCTTTAACCGGTGCACATACTCGTACTTTAGCGGGGGTACCGAGCGGTTATCCTTGGGACTGAGTCCCTTTAGCATGGCGTTGCGCGCGTGTACTAAGAACGTTTGGCTACCCGCGGCCGAGACCGTACCTACAAAATCCCGCACGAACTGGTAGGCTTCGAGGCGATCGATACCGAGCCGGTGCTTGACGCTCACCAGTATGCTCACGGCATCCTGCATGGCCTTCACGCAATCGGCCACCAGTGCCGGTTCGGCCATAAGGCAAGCCCCAAAGGCGCCGCGTTGCACGCGTTCGGATGGACAGCCGCAATTCAGGTTGATCTCGTCGTATCCCCATTGTTCCCCCAATTTCGCGCAGTACGCGAGATCATGGGGCTCGCTCCCGCCCAATTGCAGGGCGACTGGGTGTTCTTCGCCGCGAAAATCGAGATGGCGAGAGAGATCGCCGTGGAGTAGGGCGCCCGTGGTCACCATCTCGGTATAAACCACTGCATGAGGTGCTAAAAGGCGAAAGTAGTAGCGGCAGTGCCGGTCGGACCAATCCATCATTGGTGCGGTGCATAGCCGGTGATTGAGGTGTGTCAAAAGGATGCCTTCCTAGGGCCTAGCAGTCTAACTGACGCATGGCGGCGCGCATCCGAAGGTGATGAGATGGCGTTTTTTGTTTGCCGGATCTCGGCTACGAACCGTTGAGGCGGACAGGAACCTGACTTTGCTAGACTTCGCCATTCTTTAGAAGGAATGTGAAGGGGCGAAACCTGTATGTTGAAGGGAAAGACGGCACTGGTCACGGGTTCGACCAGTGGGATTGGCTGGAGCATCGCGCAGGCGCTTGCCTCACGGCAATGCAATGTGGTGTTGAACGGATTCGGCCGCGCGGATGAGATCGAGGCCAAGCGAGCCGGGCTTGTGCGTGACTACGGGATCATCGCCCGTTACCACGGTGCTGACATGATGCAAGCGTCGCAGATCCGCGAGATGATGGCCGAAACCATTGCCCGGTTCGGCATGCTGAGTATCCTGGTCAACAACGCCGGGATTCAGCACGTGGCACCGGTGGAGGAGTTCCCCGAGGAGAAATGGGATGCCATTCTCACTATCAATCTGTCCTCCGTCTTTCACGCCATCAAGGGCGCACTACCGTCGATGAAGAAGGATGGCTGGGGCCGAATCATCAATATCGCGTCCGTCCATGGTCTGGTGGCGTCCCCGAACAAATCCGCCTATATCGCCGCCAAACATGGGTTGGTGGGTTTGACCAAGACCGTGGCCCTGGAAACCGCGGGAAAAGGGATTACTTGCAATGCGATCTGCCCTGGCTTCGTGCTCACGCCCTTAGTGGAGAAACAGATCGGCGACCAGGCGGCAGCCCATGGTATGACGCGAGAAGATGCCATTGCCAAGGTCATCCTGGAGCGCCAGCCAAATAAGGCCTTCGTTAAGGCCGGCGAAGTTGCAGCGCTCGCCGCCTTCTTGGCGTCCGAAGATGCCGCATCCATCACCGGAACTACACTGTCCGTGGACGGCGGGTGGACCGCCCAGTAGCGTACCGAGTTAATCCGATCATAGCCATCGCCACCAAGCCACGAGGAGAGCCATGAACAAAGTAGTCCTTACTGCCGACGGCCCCCTGCATTGCACTGGCGCCATCGAGGTGTCCGATGCCCATGGCAAGATACTGAAAAGCGAGAAGGAGCTGTGGCTATGCCGCTGCGGCACCTCTGGCAATAAACCCTACTGCGACGGTAGCCACAAAGGAGCGGGTTTTCGAGATGAAGGGACGCCGGTTCCGGGAGAGCTGACTCTCGCCGGCGGTGGCACGGACGCGGCACTCAAAGTGTCCTTACGAGCGGATGGCCCGCTGAAATGCCAAGGTCCCCTTGAGATCGCCGACGTGAATGGCCGTACCCTATGGCAGGGTGTGGACACCGCCTTGTGCCGCTGCGGCGCATCCGCAAAAAAACCCTTCTGTGACGGAAGTCACCGGCGGATTGAATTCAAGGCTGGGTAAAGTCGCGTGATTGGGTGTGGGGGTTTTAGCTTGATCTGGCACGCGGTTGCAAGGGCAATCTGGCATAGAATCCAGACCTCTTAGGCACGCGAGGAGACTCATCATGACCCGGTTTGGTATTGGACAAGCGATCACCCGCCGCGAAGATCAACGGCTACTAACGGGCACG
>JBKKAO010000324.1:0-3624 GCA_046714645.1 Burkholderiales bacterium
TCATGCGGAAGTAGGCGGCTTGCGTTCTTCCGATAGCGCCAAACGCCGATGCGGGTCCGCTATAGGGCATGGTTTGGCCGATCTTGATCTCGGTGTCCGTGACACCTGGACCGTAGGCTTTTTGTCCGAATGCCCGAAGAGGGACCACCATGCTCGCGCACAATAGTCCAAGGGTCACGATGGAAAGATTGACTCGCTTCATATCGCCTCCTATGAAAGTGGGTAGAGCGATAGGCAGCTTAATGACGGAGGGCTTACAACAAAATTACAACCGTCACTGAAGCGTTTGGGTGAGACGTTCCAAGTCAGCCGAGGGCACCCTCCCGAGGCTTTTCTTCAAGAGATCCTTGTAGCGGCTAAGGTAGCCATCGCCAGTTCGGTCTGTCCATTCACAGCGCCTTGATGAGGAGACGCTCTTACAAGGCTAGAAAATGAGATGCTTGACCGTGTGCCCCTGATTGATCAGTTGTTTCAGTGAATCGATGCCGATGCGCAGGTGGGTCTCCAGGTAGTTCGCCGTCGTTTCGGCATACACTTGCCTGGAAACAAACAGGCTTTGGGGGCATCGGCCCCAAGCAGGTCCATTGATACCAGTAGTCGCGGCTGGCAGTGCGCTATCATCCCACCGCATCGTCACGCCTTATCACCAACAGGAGGACAACATGGGTTCGCACAACAAAGTCGCCGTGATCACCGGCGCAGGATCGGGAATTGGCAAGGCCGTCGCCCTAACGCTACTCAAAGACGGTTATCGCGTCGCCTTCGCCGGGCGGCGCGCGGACGCACTCCAGCAAGCCATCGACGAGGCCGGTGCCACCGGCGCCCAAGGCTTGGCCGTTCCCACGGATGTGAGCAATCCGGATTCCGTACGCGCCCTTTTCGCCAAGGTGAAGGAGAGATTTGGCCGGGTGGATGTGCTGTTCAACAACGCCGGTGTGAGCGCCAATGGCATCCCCTTCGAAGACCTGGCATTCGAGAAGTGGAAGAACGTTGTGGACATCAATCTCACCGGATCCTTCCTCTGTACCCAAGAGGCCTTCAAGATGATGAAGGACCAACGCCCGCAAGGCGGCCGCATCATCAACAACGGTTCCATCTCCGCGCACTCCCCGCGTCCCGATTCGGTGGCCTACACCGCCACCAAGCACGCCATCACGGGCTTGACCAAGTCCACCTCGCTCGACGGCAGAAAGTACGATATCGCCTGCGGCCAGATCGACATCGGTAACGCGCTGACCGAGATGGCAGCAAGAATGGCCAAGGGCGTCACGCAAGCAGACGGATCCATCAAGGTTGAACCGCTGATGGATGTGCAGCACGTCGCCAACGCGGTGCTGCACATGGCGAGTCTTCCGCTGGATGCCAACATTCAGTTCTTGACCGTGATGGCCACCAAGATGCCTTGGGTCGGACGCGGCTAATCCGCCGCCATCTAGCCACGAAAGCATTTCCCCACGCAGGACGCGATTCCTTCGTACCCTGCGTGGTTAATCGCCCTTTTTAAGCCGAATCAATGTCCCCTCCCCCGTGGCTGTGGATCGTCATCACCATCGGCGCGGGCTTGGCGCAGACCTTGCGTAAAGCCGCCCAGAAACACCTGACCGCGGAGTTGGGTGCGCTGGGCGCCACCCTGGTCCGGTTTCTCTACGGGCTGCCCTTTGCCGGGCTGTGGTTCGCGGTGCTGCATTGGGCCGGAAATTTTTCCGTCCCACGGGCCAACGAACCATTCGCTGCGTGGGTGCTGCTGGGGGCGGTCTCGCAGATCATCGCCACGGCGCTTCTACTGCGGGTCATGAGAGAGAAGAGTTTCGCGCTGGGCGTGGCCTATTCCAAAACCGAGGTGCTGCAAGTGGCCGTTTTCGGTTTGGTGTTCCTGAAGGATCCGCTCACCTTCAGCGTGGCACTGGCGATCGTGATCGGAACCTTTGGCGTACTCTTGTTTTCTCCCGCCGATCGTGCGCGTCCGCTGCGAACGCTGTTGCATGGTTGGACATCTCGCTCGGCGGCGCTGGGCATCGCTTCGGGCACCTTCTTCGCGCTGTCCGCCGTGGGCTTTCGCGGCGCCGCATTATCGCTGGAAGGAACGCCTTTTCTCATGGCAGCGGGATTCACCTTGCTCACCGCACAGATCATCCAAACCCTCATGCTGGGCGGATGGTTGTGGTGGCGCGATCCGGACGTCATCAGACGTTGCCTGCGCGCCTGGCGCACTTCTTTGCTGGCCGGAGGCATGGGAGCCACCGCGTCGGCCGGCTGGTTCACCGCCATGGCCATCGAACCCGTGGCACACGTGCGCACCTTGGGTTTGATCGAATTATTCTTTGGGGCGATCGTCTCGCGCCGGATTTTTCGCGAACCGCTTAGCAAAACACAAAACGTTGGAATGTGTTTGCTGGTTGTCAGCTTGGCGATGATTACGTTGGCGTAGTAGATCAACTACCGCTCTTAAGCCCAAGGATATTGAAGGCCGTCACCGGCTTGAGGAATCCCTTCAATTGCAGCTCGCCCACGGGCTCGACTTCGGCGATATCTTCGACGGAAGACAACACCCTACGTGATATCAAAGCTTGTCCGTGGGCCGCCTCGCTGCATAGCCTCGCGGCCAAGTTGGTCACGGTCCCGATGGCGCCGTAGTCCATCCGTTCCTCGAAACCGATGGCCCCGATGGTCGCATAACCTTGCGCGATGCCCGCACCAAAGCCCAAGTCAAAGCCGCGTTTGCGCCAGTGCACGGTGAGATCCGCCAGTCGCTCGCGCATCTTGACCACCATGCGAATGGCGCGTTGGGCGGGATCTGGCACTTGCACGGGATCGTTGAAGAACACCATCATGCCGTCGCCCGCGAAGCGCTCCAAGGTGCCTTCGTGAGACAGGATGGCTTTGCCCATCTCCGCATGGTATTCGCGCAGCACACCCATGATCTCTTCGGGTTCAGCAGTTTCGGCGAAAGCCGTGAACCCCCGCAGATCGAGGAACACCACGGTCACTTCGCGCCGGTGGCTCTTGAGAGGATCGTCCGCGCCTCCGGCGAGAATCAACTCCGCCAATTGCGGAGAAAAGAAGCGCTTGAGTTTGGAGAAACGCCCCAGTTGCTCCAACTGTTCCTCTACGCGCTCTTCGAGGCTTTGGTTCCAAGAGGCCAGCTCTGCTTTTTGCTGCTGCACGGTATCGTGAAGCGCCTTGATCCGCAGCATGGACTTCACCCGCGCCAAGAGCGCGCTGTGATCCACCGGTTTGGTGAGAAACTCATCCCCGCCCGCCTCCAACGCGGCCACGATATCCTTGGGATCGGATTTCGCGGTGACCAACACAATGGGTATGAAGGGGATGGACGGATCGGCGCGCAATCTCCGGCACTCCTCGATGCCGTCGAGCTTGGGCATCATGATGTCCAACAGAATTAGGTCGGGCTGCTGCTCGCTTACCGCCTTGAGCGCGTCCTCGCCGTCGAACGCCGTCACCACCTCATAACCGTTCGCCTGCAAACGCATCTTGAGGATATCGACGTTGGCGGCGTTATCGTCGACCACGAGAATGCGGGCCGGTTCTCTCATACGGATTCCCTCTCCTGCGTGTGGGATAGGGCTAGGGTGGGGGCAGCAAGCAAGACAATCACCCCAAATA
>JBKKAO010000325.1:0-3323 GCA_046714645.1 Burkholderiales bacterium
ATGATATCTTGCCTAAATCGAAACTATATAACCAGATGCACCTATTTTGAATTCTCGAAAATACTCAACGTCCGTTCCAATGAAGCCGTATCTTCTATAGAAGACGAGTCGATTGATTTGCTTCATATTGACAGCCGCCACGGATATCAGGCGGCCCGGGACGAATTCGAGGCATGGCTACCGAAACTATCCGATCGGGGCGTGATTGTATTTCACCCCACGAATGACCAGGGCCAAACCTTGGGCATTCACCGGTTGTGGGAGGAAGTGCGCCAAGCGTATCCGAGCTTCGAGTTCTTGCACGGCAATGGACTGGGTGTCCTCGGCGTGGGCGAAAGTCAGGCCCCGGCAGTCAGAGCGCTGTTCGAGCTTGCGCGCCATGATGTCTCCGCGCGCGACCTCGTTCGGCTTGGGTATGCGAGGCTCGGGGCGGGAATCAAGGACCACGAGCGCGCGGCGGTGGCCCAGGCCGAATTCGAGAAGCGCCGGCACGCCGAGACGGAATTAGCGCAAGCGCAGGGTACCGCCAGGGCGGTGCAGGCTGCGCTTGAGACTCTCGTCGCCAATCAGGCCCACGTCCGTTTCCTCGGTACGACGATCGACAAGCTGTCCCCGGTTGCTTCCTCCCTGGGGGTCGTTGCCAACCGTCTCGGCAAGACGTCGAAAATGGTTTCGAAGCTGAGGCGGGCGGGTACGCGCGGCGAGGTGCGGCGACCGACGCTTTTCGGGCGTCTTGTCGAAAGGAATCCGCGGCGTCGCAAGCGCGCACCAGTTAGGCGCCCGACGTCCGTATCCGAAGCGCCGGCAAAGCAGGAGGCTACTGCGCCGCCGCCGCCCAAACCCCGGACGGCATCCACGTCGCGAGAGGGCTTCGTCGAAGCCGCAATTCAGGTCGTGTTGAAAGAAGGTTGGAGGGCGTCGACGCCGCTCTGGAAAGCTGTCTACGAACAAAAAGTCTCCATTTCTCGACCTGATCTCTACGAGAGTCAGCGCGTGGTGGCGACCGACTTCGACGAAGTGGTTCCTCGGCAGACTGCGCGCGGCAACAAGCTTCGCTGGTGCATCTACACCACCTTGTTCGGAGGCTACGACGACCTCAGAGAGCCAATCGATCCTGCGGAGGGAATCGACTTCATCTGCTTCAGCGACAGCGATGTGACGGTTGACGGCTGGAGGACAATCCGAGTCGGCGGGGTCAATGGCCCGGTGCTCAACTCACGACAGTACAAGATCCTCCCGCACAAGTTCCTCGCTGAGTACGACGCCTCCCTGTACATCGACGCGAACACACTTTTGACCGGCGATATCGGCCGTTTCGTGCGCCGATGGTGCATCGGCAACCCTCTGGTCATGTGGCGGCACTCGCAGCGTTGCGACGTATACGACGAGGCAATCGCTGTCCTGGCGCAATTCAAGACCGACCCCGAGCGGGTCATCGAGCAAATCTCCTCCTACGAATCAGCAGGCCTCCCGCGCGCAACCGGACTGGTCGAAGCCTCCTTCATTTGGCGCGAGCATTCTGACGAGAACGTCACGCGGCTGATGGACGCGTGGGACGAGGAGTTCAGGAGCGGATCGGCAAGAGACCAGATCAGCCTTGGTTTCCTGATGTGGAGTCTGGGCACCCGACCGAAAGTCCTTCCAACCCGACTTGGCAATGTTCGGGCCAATTGCGTTTCCTCGCTCGTTCCTCACCACTCTCGGGCGGAGAAGCGAATGTTCGTGGTCCCGAGGGATACACGGCCGGCAGCGGGCAAGAAGAGGCGCGTCGTCCTCCTGTACGACGACAGGTATCGAACATCTGGAACGACCACCATGAGGGCATTCCAGCTCGCCGAAATCATACGCACACGACTCGGCGAGGAGTTCGAGGTCACAGTCACGTCGGAGATCGAGGTACGAGACGCCGTTGTCGTTCTAACCAAGGGACGATTGGCCAGGATAACGGAATACGAGGTGCAGCGGCTCGCCCGCAACAACATTGCCGTCGTGGCGGACTTCGTCGACGATCCGACGCGCACAAGCTTGCTGGAGTTCCTGGACTTGATATGGGCCGCTTCGATTTGCGCCTACAGGGCTGCGCTTTTCAGCAAGCCGCTCATCGATGTCGACATGGTCACTCACCATGTCGATCTACGAATAACCAAACAGCAGCCCACGCCTCATTTTTCCGTGGGCTATCTGGGGGAAACAGTAAACGCCGTCCTATCCCCTGAAATCATGCAATCGGTGACGGTCATTCCGATCAACACGCAAATAGATGATGTTGAGTGGCTCAATGATGTCAGTCGTTTTGCGTTGCACTACGCCGTGAGACAAAGGCGCCGTGGCAATGGTCACAAGCCCTTTCTCAAAGGTTTTATCGCCGCGCAGTGCGCGGCAAATATTCTTATCGATCGCAGCGATGGCGATGCCCTTTACTATCTCGGCGATGATTATCCCTTTCTGATCAACGACAATCAGCCGGTAACAATTCTGACCGGAATCGAATTCGCAAGGCAATCGTTTGGCGGGGAAGTCTGGCTTCAAGCCACTGAGAGAATGAAGCACATCGAGACCCTTTGCTCTCCCGAGCGCATTGCCCAGGAAGTTCGCCGGTCCTTGCGGAGATTCAATTGAATCCGAAGATCGCAGAAGCCCCGGCATGGGGTGCTTAGCCTTGTGGGAAAGTTCCGACAGCGCCGCAAGATGCGCGCGGTATGGCTAGTCGTCTGGCGAGGATTCGATCGAGACCATTCGGCGCCACCTTGGTGGTCGCCCTCTTGTGCTTCGGTTGGCTGAGCCAGGTTTCGCCCTGGATCGGGGTGTACCAGATCGATCCAGACGAGGGTCTCAATCTTGGCAAGGCGGCCCTGGTGGCGGCAGGCTATCGACCCTACGGGGAGATTTGGAACGACCAGGGCCCGATCCTCACCTATCTGCTTTCCGGCCTCCAGTTCATAGCCCCGAACGACATCTATGCGGCGCGTCTGCTCGTCATCGGGATGGCCAGCCTGCTTCTCGCCAGCCTCTACGCAACCATTCGCCGGGACGGCGGACATGTTGCTGCGTGCGTCGCCGTGGTGCTGCTCGCGACCAGTCCGTACGTTGTCCGGCTATCGTCGGCGGTCATGATCGGCTTGCCGGCGATGAGTCTTGCCATGCTCGCGCTCGCGGTCATCAACACGGGAAGTCCGCGTGCCGCGTTGCGAACCGCGGTCTCCGGCCTCCTCTTCGGTCTCTCTCTGCAGACGAAGCTGTTTACTTTCACGATTGTCCCGGCGCTGCTCGTCGCAGTCACGGGCCTGCCCGCCACAAACCTCGGACGGAAGGCGGTGCACCTC
>JBKKAO010000326.1:0-8343 GCA_046714645.1 Burkholderiales bacterium
CGCATTTCCTCGAAATTGCCCACTTCCGCCGCGGCCTTGGTGCGGCCAACGACCATCCGGTCACGCAGGCCGGACAGCGATTTGCGCAAGTGCGGATCCTTCAGCTTGACAGCCGCGGTGGCCTTGAAATTTTGCGAGGAAATTTCCATGGTCAGTCTGTCATGCCCGCCAGCACTTCGGCGATGTGCAGCACTTTCGTGCGATGATCACCGCGCCGGCGCAGCCGGCCTTCGATGTTCAGCATGCACCCAAGATCGCCCAGTATCAGCGCATCGGCTCCCGCCGCGCAAACGTCGTCGCATTTTTGATCGGCGATACTGGCGGAGATATCGCCGTACTTCAGCGCGAAGGTGCCGCCGAAACCGCAGCACTGTTCCGGCGTGTTCATTTCCTTAAGCGCCAGATTCGGCATCCTCGCCAGTAATTCACGGGGTTGTTGTTTCACGCCCAGCTCGCGCAAGCCGGAGCACGAGTCGTGATAGGTAATCGTTCCTACAAAATTGCCCGGAACCTTGTTGATCTTAGCCACGTTCACCAGAAAATCCGTGAGTTCGTAGGTGCGGCGAGCGAGTGCTTCCACATCCTTGGCCAGTTGCGGAAACTCGCCTAGCAATTCGGGGTAGTGCGCCTTGATCATTCCGCCGCAGGAACCGGAGGGAACGACAATGTATTCACAAGCAGCAAATTCTTGGAGAACCTTCTTGGCAAGCGCTTGGGCCGAAAGGCGGTCTCCAGAGTTATAGCCCGGCTGCCCGCAACAGGTCTGGGATCTCGGCACGATCACCTCATATCCAGCGGACTCCAGCAGCTTCAGCGCGGCGAATCCAATGCGCGGCCGCATCAAATCGGCCAAACAGGTCACGAAGAGTCCAACTTTCATATCATGTGTTCAGATCACAGGAGGCTGCATCACTCCTGTCGCGTCTTACCTCAAAAGGCTCGACCGGGACAGCTCTTCGATCGTCGCCGAAGCAAGAGGCGAAAACTACAGTTTGGGACAGGCGCTGCATCGCGGCGCGAACCGCGACGGCGGAGACTAGCAGATGGAGATAGAAAAAATCAACCGCGGCCTTGCGCCGCGAACGGTGAAACTGCGGCTGCTTTAACCCATGCGGTTACGAAAACCCCGAGGCGGCTGGCCTTCCAACCACCGCTTGATGCGGTTGGCATCGCCCACACGGGTCATCTTGCCCCAGGAATCCAGCAGCACGATGATGACGGGCCGGGCAGCGATGGTGGCCTGCATTACCAGGCAACGCCCTGCCTCGGAGATATATCCCGTCTTGGACAACCCAATATCCCAACTGCCGGCACGTACCAGGCTGTTGGAATTGCGAAACGCCACCAGCCGGTTGCGATGCCGCTTGCGGGACTCCATCTCCACTTCGTAGGACTCAGAGGTGGTGAAGTGGCGAATGAGCGGATACTGGAAGCCGGCGTTAACCAGAATCGCAAGATCCTGGGCAGTGGACACATTTCCAGGGTTGAGCCCTGAGGAGTCCAAGAACTGCGTATCCTGCATCCCGAGGGACAAGGCCTTTCGATTCATAGCTTCAACAAACGCAAATTGGCCGCCAGGATAGACCCGTCCGAGGGCCGAGGCCGCACGGTTCTCCGAGGCCATGAGGGCGAGTTTGAGCAATTCGCGTCTAGTCAAGATGGTGCCCACCTGGAGGCGGGACCGGGTGCCCTTCAGGGTATCCACATCGTCATAAGCGATGCGAATCGGTTGATCGAGCCGCAAGCCGGCATCTAACACCACCATGGCTGTCATCAACTTGGTGATGGACGCGATGGGTTGCACCGCGCTGGTGTTCTTGGCGTACAACAATTGGCCTTTGTCTTGGTCGATCACCAAGGCGGCGGCGGAGGCCAAGCGTAAATCACCGCTGCGCGCCAGCATAGCGCGATCCAGCACTGGAAACGCCGTTTGCTTAAATTCCCCCGCTATAGGTTGGACCGGTGATGGCTGGTGAGCGGCTTCCGGCGCCAACAGGGTTTTGGCGGGATCCATGGCAGCAGTGACCACGGCCAACACGGAATCGAACGTATCCGCGTGGGTTGGCAAAGCAACCGCCAGAGCAGCAATTAACAACAAATTCTTCAGTGAAGACTTCTTCAACATGTAATCCTCAATTCATCCGTCTAATGGGCTAAAGAGCATTAGCCACTACCGTGCCCTTCAAAAGAGTACTGTCCCACGCCCTACCCCAGCCTACCGGACTAGCCTGCTCGCAGGAGAAAAGCCGGCCACGGGAGTCAGAAAGTACCAAAAATCAGACACTAGGACAATGGACTTAAACAATTTTACAGATAACTTTCCTCGTGGCCCTCTGGCCGCGGCACCGCCAAGGATTCGACACCCGGTAAGAACGACGGCATCTCGACACTCGGTGCCGGCGAACAACCCCTTGAAGTCAGAGATTGTCGGCACGATTGGCGATAGCTTTAACCCACGGGAGCTGTAACTTCGAGCCTCACGGTGCCATCGCCGTCTTTCGCCTCCTCCCGCTGCTGGAGCGCCCACATCTGCGCGTAGGTTCCGTTTTGGGCGAGCAATTCATCATGACTTCCCCGTTCGATGATCCGGCCTTGATCCAATACCAGAATCTGATCGCAATCGACGATGGTGGACAAGCGATGGGCAACGACCAGCGTGGTGCGCTCGCGAGCGATGCGATGAAGCTCTTCCTGGATGGCTTGCTCCGACTTGGAGTCCAGGGCGGAGGTCGCCTCATCGAAGACGAAGATGCCCGGCCGCTTAAGGATGGCGCGCGCGATCGCCACGCGTTGCTTCTCACCACCGGAGAGTTTCAGCCCGCGCTCGCCGACGTTCGTGTCGTAACCATCCGGCAGGCGTTGGACAAAGTCATGAATGTGGGCGGCCTGCGCGGCGGCGATCACTTCTTCCTTCGCCGCCTCGGGCCGGCCGTAGGCGATGTTGTAGAAGATCGTGTCGTTGAACAACACGGTGTCCTGCGGCACGATGCCCAAGCAAGCACGCAAACTCTTTTGCGTGATGTCCCGAATATCCTTGCCATTGATGGTGATGCGCCCCGCGTTCACGTCGTAGAAACGAAAAAGCAGGCGTGAGAGCGTGGACTTTCCCGACCCGCTGTGTCCGACCACGGCAACGCTATTTCCCGAGGGGATTTCGAAGCTAACGCCGAACAAGATCTGCCGCCGGCTCTCGTAGCTGAAATTCACGGACTCGAACCGAACGCTGGCCGAACCGGCCACGAGATCCTGCGCACCGGGCCGGTCCCGCACTTCCAAGTTCTCATCGAGCAGGCGAAACATCTTCTCCATGTCAGCCAAGGCGTGACGAATCTCGCGATAGACGAATCCCAAAAAATTTAGGGGCATGTAGAGCTGGATCATGAAGGCGTTGACCAACACCAGATCTCCGAGAGTCATGGTTCCCTTGACCACCCCATCGGCGGCTAACGCCATCAGAGCGGTTACACCCAAGGCGATGATAGACGCCTGCCCCGCATTCAATGCCGCCAAGGAGGTTTGGCTGCGCACCGCGGCGGTCTCCCAAGTTTCGAGGTTGCGGTCGTAACGTTTGGCTTCGAAGGCTTCATTGCCGAAGTACTTTACGGTCTCGTAGTTGAGCAAGCTGTCGATGGCCTTGGTGTTGGCCTTGGAGTCGCTCTCATTCATGGCCCGGCGAAACTCCATACGCCATTCCGTAATCAGCAGCGTGAATACGACGTACATCGCCAAAGTGGTGAAGGTCACCACCGCGAACCGGTATTCGTACTTCGCGATCAGGATGCCCGCCACCAGTCCAATTTCCACCAAGGTGGGCAATATGTTGAACACCATGAAGTTGAGCAGAAAAGAAATGCCCCGGCTCCCGCGCTCGATGTCGCGTGAAACTCCGCCGGTCTGCCGCTCCAAATGAAATCGTAGAGACAGCGCGTGCAGATGCTGAAACACCCTCATGGCCACCCGCCGGATAGATCGTTGCGTCACCTTGGCGAAGATCGCATCGCGCAGTTCCCCAAAGGCGGAGGCACACATGCGCAGCACGCCGTATCCGATCATGAGGGCCACGGGAAAAACCACCAACGCGTTCGTCACGCTCAAATGATCTACGATATCCTTCATGACGAGTGGCACGGACACGATCGCCAGCTTGGCCAAGACTAAACAGGAGAGGGCAAGGAACATTCGGCCCTTGAACTCCGTGAGATAGGGCAGAAGACTGCGTATCGTCTTCCAGTCATTGCGTTGACGAGTCAAAGGTTGGCCGCTGTCGGAGGGGCGCATGCAGTGCAGTCAATGGCAGTCAATGGGTGGGAAGGGATGATTCTATCCGCGACACGATGCGCTTAGAATAATCTTCTCGCCCGCATCAGGACGTTGCATGCCCAAAGGTTTCTATCTTCAAGACATGACATGGCTGGAGGCGGAGAAGGTACTGAGCGCGGATCGCCTCGTACTCATACCATTGGGAGCGGGCGCTAAGGAGCATGGTCCCCACCTTCGCCTGGATAACGATGCACGCTTGGCCGATTACTTCACTCGCCGAGTGGCGCAAGTGTGCGATGTGGTGATCACCCCCACTGTGACCTTCGGCTACTACCCGGCCTTCGTGGACTATCCTGGTTCCACCCATCTTCGGCTGGAAACCGCGCGCGATTTGATCGTCGATCTTTGCCGCAGCCTGGCCCGCTTCGGACCGCGCAAGTTTTATGTCATAAACACCGGCGTATCGACTGTTAGGTCCCTTGAGCCGGCCGCGGTGCAGCTAGGGAGCGAGGGCGTGCTACTGCACTTCACCAACGTGCTGACGGTGGGCGGTTCGAGAGCGCATTCGGTCGAACAACAAGAGGGAGGCACCCACGCAGACGAGATGGAGACTTCGATGATGCTATACATTGACGCCTCCCGCGTGGACATGAGCAAAGCCGTGCGAGATTACCGGCCCGGCAAAGGACCCCTCAAGCGCACGCCTTCCAGCGACGGCATCTATTCGCCAAGCGGGGTTTTTGGCGACGCGACCCTTGCCACCCAAAAGAAAGGGGCCATCATCGTCGAAGCCATGGTGGCGGGCATTCTGCGCGATATCGAGCAATTGCGGGCGGAGGGGCTGTAGGGAGCCGCCTATAATGCGGACGTCTTCATCAACCGTGAACTGGCTCAGTCATGCGAACTCTTCGCAAGCAAGACGGCGCGAGCGCCTTGGTGGCGCTACTCGGTGTGCTCGTCGCCGCCGGGGTTGTCATTGCCCTCTACGTTTGGGTCATGCTCCAGTGGAGCTACTCCGAGGGCGAGCGCGCGGGCTGGGTGCAGAAACTCTCCAAGAAAGGTTGGCTGTGCAAGACCTGGGAGGGGGAGATGGCCATGGTTTCCTTGCCTGGTTCCATCCCGGAGAAGTTTCTCTTCACCGTTCACGACGATGACGTGGCCAATCAGATCAACGGCGTTATTGGCAAACGCGTCGCGCTCCACTACCAGGAGCATGTGGGCCTGCCCTCCAGTTGCTTCGGTGACACCCGGCATTTTGTGATGAGCGTCAAATCCATCGATGAGACACCCGCTCCGTTGCCCGTTAACCCGCCCGCGGCCACACCATTGGCGAGCGAACCGCCTACTCCTCCCCAACCTAAACAGTAAGGGGTTATCGTGAGTTCCATCGCCCGCGTTCAATCCGGTCTATATCGTATCGCCTTACCGGTTACCCTATCGGATAGCACCCACGGCGACATGACCCACTTCGAGTTGGTCACAGCGCGCATCAAAGATGAGGAGGGTGCCGAAGGGGTGGGATACACCGTCACCGTAGGGTGCAATGGCCACGCCATCCACGCCACCATCGAGCACGATATCGCGGCCCGGCTCCACGGCCAGAATGCCGATTTGATCGAAGCCCTGTGGCAAAAAATGTGGTGGGCCACCCACTATGGCGGCCGCGGCGGCGCCGCTTCCATGGCCATCGCCGCCATCGACATCGCCTTGTGGGACCTTAAAGCGCGAAAGTTCGGCGTACCCCTGTGGACACTGCTCGGAGGATACGATGCGAAGGTGCCTTGCTATGCCGGCGGCATCGATCTTTATTTCACGCTCGACAAATTGCTGGCGCAGACCGACGACAACCTAAAGCGGGGATTTCGCGCCATCAAAATGAAGGTCGGGCGGGCGCTGTTGTCCGAGGATGTCGCAAGGGTCAAGGCCATGCGCGCCCACTTAGGCGCGGATTTTCCGTTGATGGTAGATGCCAATATGCGTTGGTCTCCCGATGAAGCCATTCGCGCGGCGCGCGCCTTGCAAGCCCATAACATCTATTGGCTGGAGGAGCCCACGATTCCTGACGATGTGGCGGGTCACGCGCGCGTGGTGCGCGAAGGCGGTGTCCCCGTCGCCACCGGTGAGAATCTTCATACGCTCTACGAGTTCGCACAGATGATTCACGCGGGTGCGGTCACTTTTCCCGAACCCGATGTCACCGTGTGCGGCGGCGTAACAGGATTCATGAAGGTCGCCCGGCTCGCCGAAGCCTTCAACTTGCCGGTCACCTCGCACGGAGCCCACGATGTCACCGTGCATCTCTTGGCCGCCGCGCCAAACCGATCCTATCTGGAAGCCCATGGTTTCGGCTTGGACCGCTACATCGCGAATCCCCTGAGGATCGAGGAAGGTTTCGCCCTCGCACCGGATCGTCCGGGGCATGGCATCGAGTTCGACTGGGACGCTTTGCAAGCCTGCCGGTGGTGACCGCGAGCAGCTTACCCCCGGCGGTGCGCTTTATCGAGCGCGATTGGCTCAATGCCAATCACGTTCTGCTCGTTAGTGACGCGCAAAACATCCTCATCGACACGGGATTCTTCAGCCAAGCCGATGAAACCCTCGGGCGCCTGGCCCTACCGGAGAACCTTGGACCCGCGCGCTTGCAACGCATCATCAACACTCACTGCCACTGCGATCACATGGGCGGCAACGCGGCGCTCAAGAGTATTTACGGATGCGAAATCACCGTGCCTGCCGGGGAGGCGGAGATCGTTCGGCATTGGGATCGCATGGGGCTTTGGCTAGACTACGCCAATCACCGTGCCGAGCGCTTCGTCCTAGACTCGGTGATGGAGCCGGGCGATCGATTCCAAGGCGGGGGTTTGGAGTGGCGCGCCATCGCCGCGCCGGGCCACGACATGGGCGCCATGGTGTTCTACTGCGAGGAGGAAAGACTCCTTATCTCCGGCGATGCGCTGTGGGAGCAATCCTTTGGGCTGGTGCTGCCCGACCCGCCGGAATGTCTCGCGGCCGCGCGAGCCACTCTGGAAACCATCGCACGCCTCGAAATTCGCTACGTATTACCGGGACACGGCAAAGTATTCTCCAACGTAAACGAAGCCCTTGAACGCGCCTTTGGCCGGACTGAGTATTTTGCCCAAGATCCCGAACGCTTGGCGCGCCACGCCATCAAAGCTATGTTTGGGTTTACGCTGTTGGACCGCGGCCGGTTGCCCCTGGCGGCCTTACCGGATTACTTTCAGCGAGTGCCCAGTTCCGCCGAGCTAAACGCGAAGTATCTGCATATGCCGCCTAGCGATCTGTGTGAGTGGATCGTGAGCCAGCTGGAGAAGGCCGGGGCGGCGCGCCGCGAAGGCGGATGGTTGGTGAGCCAGTAAGCCAGCCTGGAGTTGTTCTTGCACGAGTTGTCCTAAGGAGGTTCTCATCATGAGCAAATATGTGGCGCTAATTTCGTTCCTCGCATTAGGTAGTGCCCAATCCGCGGATTTCACCGATCTGGCTGAGGTCGTCTCCGTCACCCCCATCAAGGAGTTCGTCAACGAACCGCGGCGCGAGTGCTGGTCGGAACCTGTGACGGAATATCGCGAGTTCACCGACTCCCGAAGCGCACAACCCCGTTCCTATTCCGGCGCCCTCATCGGCGGCGTGGCAGGAGGCGTCCTAGGCCACAACGCGGGCCGGGGTCATGGCCGGCACGCCGCGACCGCCGCCGGAGCGGTGATTGGCGCCATCATCGGGGATCGCATCGACAACCGCGACTACTACACGGAACCCGAGATTCGCCGCGAGCCCGTCACACGCTATGTCGAGCGCTGCAAATCCTATGATCGCTACCGGGGTGTCATCAAGCGCTATCACGTGGTGTACCGGTACAGCGGGCGCGAAGGTGAAGTGACACTCCCCTACGATCCAGGCAGTCATGTGCGGGTCGGCGTTCAGGCATTGGAAAGCGAAGACTCCGATGCTTCTTCCCGTCAAAGACGAGACGATCGCTAGGCAGGTCTTGGTTACGCAAATTCGCGCTGGGCGCCGCTAACCGAAAAGGCGAGCGCCCAGCGCGCCAGCCGCAAGGCGACGCGGCAT
>JBKKAO010000327.1:0-3545 GCA_046714645.1 Burkholderiales bacterium
CGTGTGGAGTCATCCGAAACCTGCGCAAAAACCTTATCCGCCTATTTTGCTGGGTGGTGAAACCGATCACACCTTAAAGCGCGTGGTCGAATTCTGCGACGGGTGGTTTCCCAGAGCGCGCGGAGAGTGGGAACCCAAGAGCGCCATCGCACGGCTACACAAAACAGCCGAAGCCGCCGGGCGCGATCCCGCGACTTTGTCCGTCACCGTTTTTGCCGCGCCCTCCGATCCGGCGGTGCTGGCGGAGTATCGCAAGTCTGGCATTGACCGCGTGCTGATTGGTATACCCGACAAGGAACCCAGCGATATTCTGCGCGTACTGGATGAGCATATCCCGCTGGTTAGTCTCCTGTCGGCCCCTTGAGGTAGCGCAATGATCGTCAAGCAGATTTGGACCGGCAACAACTACCGCAACTTCAATTACCTCATAGCCTGCGCAGCCACGGGGGAGGCACTCGCTGTGGATCCCTTGGACCATGAAAAATGCCTGAAAGCCGCCAAAGACGAAGGTTGGAACATCACCCAGATTTTGAACACCCACGAACACCACGACCACACAGGAGGCAACGAGACCGTTGCACGGAAAACTGGAGCCAAGATCCTGGCCCACAAAAATGCCAAAGACAAAATCGCCAACATGGCGCGCGGCTTGGGCGCCGGGGATGTCATCAAAGTGGGCAAGACCGTCGAGTTGGAAGCGCTCGATACACCGGGCCACACCATGAGCCACGTCTGTCTGCTTTCCCACTCTGATGTCCCTGCACTGTTTTGCGGTGATACCTTGTTCAATGCAGGCGCGGGTAATTGCCACAATGGCGGTCATCCCAGTGAGCTGTACCAAACCTTCGCCACTCAGCTGGCCAAATTGCCCAACGAAACCCTGGTCTATCCGGGCCACGACTACATCGGCAACAATCTGCGCTTTACCCTGGACCGCGAGCCAGACAATGAAAGGGCTCGCCAACTTTTGGCGCAAGTGGAAAAACAGGACACTACGCGTGCCCTGGTGACCACCTTGACGCTGGAAAAAGAAATAAACACCTTCTTCCGCTTAGTAAGCCCAACAGTCATTGCCAAGCTTCGCGAAAAATTTCCTGACCTACCAGAGAAGGTGGATCCGAAGACGGGCTTCATCAAATTGCGAGAGCTACGCAATAGCTGGTAGCGGTTTCTTCAGTTCACCTCGCGTTATCGATCGAGCGCAACACCCTCCCAAGAACCGTCTTAGCCCTTCGGACCGCAAGCGCCATCTCTTGTGCCACTGGTTCTTGTCATGACTCCCGCATCCCGCGCCTCACGGAAGAAGTTATCGGATCGAGCAGATAATCCAAGGCGGTGCGCTCCCCGGTGCGTAGGAATACTTCCGCGCGCATGCCGGGCTGTAGATGTATGGCCTTGGCCGATTCCAAGGACTTCGAGTCCACGCGTACGTGCGCCAGATAGTAGGAAGTACCATCTCTTGCATCGGTCAAGCGGTCCGCTGACACATAAGATAATTGCCCGGCCACCATTGGCGTATTACGCGAATCGTACGCAGTGAACCGAACATCGGCTGCCAGCCCCGGATTCAGATGCCGGATATCGTCCAGGTTCAGCCGCGCTTCGACAATAAGGGGGTTATCGCCGGGCACGATGTCGAGCAATGGTTCACGCGGCGCAACTGCTCCTCCAACCGTAAACACTTTAAGATCGACCACCGTCCCGGCGATAGGCGCCACCACGGCTTGCCGAAGGACCGCGTCGCGCGCGGGTTTCACACGCTCCTCAAGACCGACGATCCTCGCTTGAACCAAGGCATACTCATTGGCGGCGTCCTGGCGGTGTTGATCACGCAACGATGTGCCGCGTATCTCGATCTCCTTGTTTTTCTGCTTAGCCCTGGCGATGGCCGCGGCGGAACCGCCCTGCCTCGACCTGTATTCTTCCATGCCTCTTTGAAGCTTCAGCAGTTGTGCTTTGGAGATGAAGTTGAGCTTATGGAGGCGCTCGTTTGCCTCCAATTCCTCATTCAGCAAAGCAGCGCCTGAACTGTCTGCCTGCATCTGCACATCCAAGGCAGCTTGCTCCCGTTTAATCTCGGCTACCTGATCTTGAATCAGTACCAGCTGCTCGTGCAGCGCCCGGTGCTTGGTTTCGAACAGGACGCGTTCGATGCGCATCAGTTCACTCACCCTGGGTTCGTCAATGCGCCGCCGAAGCGATTCCGGGAAGTCGATGGTGCCGCTCTCATCTCGCTCCGCGCGCAAGCGAGCCGCTCTCGCCATCTCGGCATCGAGTTCGGCGCTCACGCTCGCCATCTCCGCGTTCATGCGCCCATCGGCGATGATGACCAGCCCTTGTCCCGAGCGCACTTGCTGGCCTTCCTTGACCAAAATCTCCTTGACGATGCCCCCTTCCAGATGTTGGACGGTCTTACGATTACTCTCAACCTTGACCACGCCCTGGGCAATGATCGCTCCGGACAACGGCGCGAATCCAGCCCATGCGGTGATCGCGGCAAATCCGGTGAGCAGTAAGCCCAATCCAATGCGAGCGGTCTTGCGGACGTCAGCGGCGGGATGAAGCTGTGTTCGAGTTAAGTTTGCTTGGTTCATGCTGAAACGCCTCCTTGTACAAGTTGGGGAAACTTCACGCCGTGGGTTGCTTGCGGCTTGCGGGTAACTCGTGCCATTACCTCGGCCCGTGGCCCGAAGTGTTCCATTTGACCCTCTTTGAGCACCAGCAGCTTGTCTACATGGGCTAAGAGCGAGGGACGATGACTGATGGCGAGCAGGGTCACGCCGCGCTGTTTGATCTGGTCCATCGCCTTGAGCAAGGCGCACTCGGCTTCGCTGTCCAAGTTGGCGTTGGGCTCATCGAGCACGATCATGCTTGGATTGCCAAACAGCGTCCGCGCCAAGCCAATGCGCTGGCGCTGCCCGCCGGAGAGCACGGCGCCCGCTTCGCCCACTTCGGTGTCGTAACCTTTGGGTAGGCGCAGAATCATATCGTGAGCGTGGGCAGCTCTTGCCGCTTCGATCACAGCCTCGCTCGAAGCCTGCCCGAAGCGAGCGATATTCTGTGCCACCGTGCCGGCGAAGAGTTCCACATCCTGAGGCAGATAACCCAGATGGGGCCCGAGTTGTTCGCGCGGCCACAACGAGATGTCGGCACCATCGAGGCGTACAATTCCGGCGCTGGCCCGCCACAATCCAATGATGAGCCGCGCCAGCGTGGATTTTCCAGAGGCGCTCGGGCCTATGACACCCAGCGACTCGCCGGGCTCCAGCTTGAAGGAAATACCCTTCAGGATCGCGCGCTCGGCACCGGGCAAGGCGAACACGGCGCGCTCAACTTCGAGTTTGCCTTCAGGCGCAGGAAGTTCCAGCGTTGGATCCACTGCCGGAACATCGCGTAGCAATTTGCCGATCCGGCGAGCAGCGTCTCGCGCCTCGACGAAACCCTTCCAGGTTGCGATCGCGGATTCAACTGGCGCCAGCGCCCGCGCCAATATGAGCGTGCCGGTGATCATGACACCCGCGGTCATCTCTTGGTCGATCACGAGC
>JBKKAO010000328.1:0-2707 GCA_046714645.1 Burkholderiales bacterium
GTTCAGGCTTATATCAAGCAGGCCCATGATCGAGGTGCCGAATTCCACGGACCGCTCACCAAGCCTGACGGAGCGCAACTTGCGGACATTGCGGCCATTGTAGATACGGGCGCGATCTCGGCAACGGTAACTGGCACATATGGGCTCGAAGGACTTGCGGCTGCGTATGACGCGCTCGCGACGGGCCGCACGCGCGGTAAACTCGTTGTCACCATATGATCCCGTCTTGGCGGGCAGGTTTGCCTGATGCGCGCCAAGGTCAACAAGGACAACTCGTCCTTCGCTGAATTCGAAGCCATCTTCAAGGCTCTGGCGCCCTGAAGCCCACGGCGTCCTCCCGCAGCTGTGCCGCGGGCTAGGCGGCCGTCACAACTAAGCGCAGAGGAATGTGAATATGAGTATAGAAGGCTTGTTCTCGCCCTTTCGCATTAAGGGGCTAGAGCTGAAGAACCGCTTTGTGATGGCTCCCTTAACGCGTTCGTTTTCACCTGAAGGCGTTCCCGGAGATGATGTGGCTGGTTACTATCGCCGCCGCGCCGAGAATGAGGTGGGGTTGATCATTTCGGAAGGAACCGTCATCGATCGCCCGGCATCGAAGAATGATCCGAAGATCCCCTTCTTCCACGGCGAAAAGCCTCTTGCGGGCTGGAAGAGGGTTATCGACGAAGTCCATTCAGTAGGCGGCAAGATGGGCCCACAGATATGGCACGTAGGCGCAATGCAGCATTCGCGCTTTACGCCGGGCGGACCCGTTGACGCCCCGTCGGGCCTTTCAAAACCTGGCAAGCGTATCGCCGATCCCATGACCGAGGAGGCGATTGCCGACACCGTCGCCGCTTTCGCAAAGGCGGCAGCTGCCTCAAAGGCGCTTGGCTTCGATGTCGTCGAATTGCATGGTGCCCACGGCTACCTGATCGACCAGTTCTTTTGGACAGGTACAAATCAGCGCGGTGACGCGTTTGGAGGCGCTTCGATCAAAGAGCGCGCGAGATTCGCCGCGCATGCTATCAAGGCCGTGCGCCAGGCGGTCGGCCCGGACTATCCAGTCATTCTGCGGGTAAGCCAGTGGAAGCAGCAGGATTTCACCGTTCGCGTGGCGACGACGCCCGACCAGATGAGCGACTGGCTCAACCCGCTGGTGGAAGCCGGTGCAGACATCCTCCATTGTTCCATGCGTCGCTTCTGGCAACCTGAATTTCCTGAGATTGATGGTGAAGAGGGCCTGAGCTTGGCAGGTTGGGCCAAGAAGCTCACGGGCAAGCCGACTATTACCGTCGGTTCCGTTGGTTTGACCGGTGAATTCATCGCGGCGTACGGAGGCGAGAGCTCCAAACCCGCCAGTCTGGACGGGTTGATCAAACGATTTGAGCAAGGCGACTTCGATCTCGTGGCTGTCGGCCGCGCACTGCTCACCGATCCGGCATGGGTGAGGAAGATTCACCAGGGCCGCAACCACGAACTGATGGACTTTAAACGCGAAGACATGGCGGTGCTGACGTGATGCAACGGTCGGCATCGCTTGCAATTGGACGGCGCTCAAGAACACCGCCGTCGACCAGTATCCTGCATTAGGTTGTTGAATGCATATGCCCGGCTATTCAAACGATCCAACAATCGATGCTCTCTGAGAGAGCTCGATCCAGTTTCCGTCCGGATCAAGTATCATTGAAATACGTGCAGTCTTTCCGAGCGTGACCGGCGCCAAGCCCTCGCGACCGCCCGCGGCGAGAACCTTGGCGTGAGTTTCGTCGACATTGAAAACCTGAAAGGTGATGTAGCGCCAGCCAGGCCCCTGCATGGGGCTTTCCACGGGGGCATCCGGTTGTTCCTCGAAAATGAGGCGCGTCTCTCCGGCACGGAAAGCAGCGCCGTCTAACGCTGGCTGTTCTTCCAGCTCGAGGACGTTCGTATAAAAAGCGCGGTGCGCATCTAAATTGCGGACAGTTAAGCGAATGCCTATCTGATTTACGCCCTCATTGCCGCGAGGGAGCAGAGTGACGCGGTTTCCGTCAGGATCGATCAGCCGCTGTGGGTGGGCGAGATCTCGACGTGCAATCAGTAATTCGCGATATCCGCTCGGACTCGCTTGTGGAAGTGCTTTCACAAAGTGATTGATCTTGATGACCGATCCAAAGGCGTCATGCCTGTGCTGCGTCTGTCCGCGGCGAACTGGTAAAACATGATCCAACTGGAGACCAACGTCCGTCTGCCAAAAGCTTAGCAACGGATCGATGTTGTTGGTGCATAGACCAAAATCGATTTGTGCCTTTGCAAGTTTCATCTTAACTCCGAAAGAAGCTCGTGGTGCCGCTTGTGTGGCGCAACATAAGTCTTATTATTGAACTATTAAAGCGATAAGACTCCCGCTTCAATGTCGGTGTAGCCACCAATCAAGGATCAACATGAGCTTCAAAAACGCGATCAAACTCATCTTCGCCGCCGCGTTGGCGGCAAGCGCTCTTTCCACATCTCTCGCACACGCCCAGGGGACCACAAAAATGACTGAGCAACCGAAGGCGCTAACCACCGATAAATCCGTGCCCGGCTATTGGCGGGTCACGCTGAATAACCCTCCCATCAATACTATTACCGATCGCATGTACGATGAGTTCTATGATCTGGTGGGTGAAATCGAAGCCGACCAGTCGCTCAAGGTCGTCAGCTTCGAGAGCGCCAATCCGGACTTCTTCATCGCCCATTACAGCAC
>JBKKAO010000329.1:0-3308 GCA_046714645.1 Burkholderiales bacterium
CTCCCAAGTCCACCACAATCCAAGAGCCATGACGACGACCGCCAAACTTCTACGCACGGCGATGGCTCCGCGAAATTGATCGAGTTTCCAAAGTATGGGAAACAGCAATAGGACCAAGGCCAGTTGAAAAGCTTCTATACCGAGATTGAATCCCGCCAAGGCAAGCAACCAACTCGAGCCCCCGGTATCGCCCAGCGCTTCAGACAAGGCTCCCGCGAATCCAAACCCGTGCATCAAGCCAAATCCAAAGGCGATAACAGGACCGTGCTTGATGCCCGGACGCCACAGCGCTACAGCGCCCACGTAGGCGATGCTGACGGCAATGAGCGCCTCCACCCACCGGTCGGGCGGCTTGACCCAACCCAGGGCGGCGAGTGCCAAGGTGAGGCTATGAGCGAGGGTGAAGGCGGTGACGACCCAGGCCAATCGCCTCAGCGATTGACGAAACAACAGCAAGCCCAGAAGAAACGCCAGGTGGTCCCATCCCGTGGCGATGTGAAACATGCCGAGCCTGAAGAACGGCATAGCATATTGAGTCCATAGGCTTGCGACCGGTGCATGGTCTTGGACGGCCGGCGCAACGGGTGCGGCTTCCACCGGGGAGGACGCCGGCGCAGTGCCATCGGATTCTTCCAATCCGAGCTTGCGAGGCACGATGAGTTTATTTGCGATCGGTCTTTCGCCCTCTTTGCGTACGCGAACCATAGTCTTCGCAGCCGGGTTTGACGTCCCAGGAAACACCAAGCGCGCCGTGGCCGAGGTCTGATCCGGATTCGGCAAATCCGCCATGGCTTGATAATCGGTGAGTGTTTGGCTGCGGTCCCACGAACCGGCGTCCGCATGCTCGATTCGCACTTGCCCCTCGACGGCCAGCACGACTTCCTTCCACCCCGTTTCCTCAGGCCGCAAGCGATCTCGATATGCGAGCATGGCTTTCTGCGTGCCGGGCAATAGCGCAGTAAGTTGAGCGGTGATCTTCCATGTACTGAGTCCAAACGCAGCGGGACCCAGCTCCCAGTTCGCCGATTGCAGCCGCAACGCTAACTCATCCTTGCCGAGCGTAACGTGCAACGCGCTTTCCAACTCATTAGCCCAGCGCGAGACGTAGGTGTTGCGTTCTTCTTCGCCGGTGCTTCCGTCACCATCGGTGTCGGCGCTCCTGGCGGCGTTTATCGCCGCGATCTCCAACATCTCGTAAACGTAGCGGATGACCAAGGTGTCTTGCGTCACCGTCAGCACCGCATGACGGTTGATGTCGGTGCTCACCATGGGGTGCGCACGAGCTTTCATACCCACGGTGGCAAGCTCCGCCAGGAGCGTCAAGATGAATAAAGACCGCATCTTGGAAGTAAGCGTTGTAATCCTGCCTTCCCACAAAACGAACACGGCGGGTCGAAGCCCGCCGTGATCATCGAAGCGAAGGTTCTGAAGTGCTCTACGCAGGAACGATGTCGCTGGATTGGATGCGCTTACAACCTGCCTTCATCATCTCCTTCCATCCGGCTTCCATGGAGCCGCGCACGTCGATACCGCGCGAGGCATCTTCGATGACGAAGACCTCGAAGCCATCCTTGCGCGCGTCGACCGAGGACCACATCACGCAGAAATCCGTTGCCAAACCGCACGTGAACAAGCGCTTGACCTTACGCGATTTGAGATAACCCGTGAGTCCCGTGGGCGTTTTCTTGTCGTTGTCGTAGAAGGCGGAATAGCCATCCACATCGGGATTGAAGCCTTTGCGCAGAATCAGGTTGGCCCTAGTCAAATCCAAGGAGGCGTGCAGGTTGGCATCCTCGGTGTTTTGCACACAGTGGTCCGGCCACATGACTTGTTTACCGTAGGGCATGTCGATCACGGAGAAGGGATCTTTGCCATGGGTCGAGGCAAAGGACACATGCTTCGGAGGGTGCCAATCCTGGGTCATCACCACGCAGTTAAAGCGGCCTGCCAATTCGTTGATGAGCGCCACCACCTCCTCGCCCTTGGGCACCGGAAGCGTACCGCCGGGGATGAAGCAGTTCTGCACATCGATGACGACCAGCGCGTCCCTACGGGTGAGTTTGATCTTGTGATGATCCGCCAGCACACTACGCAGCCCGGTAAGCTCCGCAGCGGCCAGTCCGGCCACGGCCGCGCCACCCAATAAGAATTTTCTACGACCGGCTTCGAGCATTTCCTAATCTCCTAAGTTTATTAACCCCTCAATTCGCTTGCCGACCCTGGGGTGAAATCGGCGCTTTCAAAATCATACTACGGTAGGTACCTCGATGGCGGGTGGCGTGTTGCGGCTGCGGCCACAGCGCACGATGCCATCGATAACCACCATTCCGACACCCGGCAAGTCACCCAAGGCCACGCTCTCCAGCAGCGTTCGCCCTGCCGTGTGCTGGGCCCGGTCGAGAAAAACGAAATCCGCCGCGCGTCCAAGTTCGATCAATCCACTATTGAGCTTACGAATACGCGCGGTGTTGCCGGTGGCGAAGCAAAAAGCCAATTCCGCGGGGATCCCCCCCAAGCTCGACAGCAATGCCACCACGCGCAAAATCCCCAACGGTTGAACACCAGAGCCCGCAGGCCCATCCGTGCCCAGAATCACACGATGCATGCAGTTGCGATCGCGCGCCGTCTGCGCAGCGGCGATCGCCACTTTCTCATTGCCGTTGTGAACGATCTCGATGGCGCGGCTGGAGCGCTCGCACAGCTCGCATACATGGGCTTCAGGGAGCGCCGTGTGTCCGCCGTTGATATGGCCGATCACATCGGCGTCGGCTTCCATCACCACATCCTTGTCGATGAGCCCCGATCCGGGAATCGACGGTCCACCCGTATGGATGGTGCTCTGGATCCCGTGCTTACGCGCCCAAGCCACCATCTGCTTGGCTTCGGCGCCCGCCTTCACCGATCCGAGCCCGACCTCGCCCAGTAGCGATACCCCCGCCTGCGCCAGCTCCTGAAAGTCCGATTCCACCATGCCCTTCTCGATCACCGGCGCGCCGGCCAGCACCTTCACACCTGCGGGGCGGAAATTATGGAAGGCACGTTGCGCGGTAATGGCCAAGGCTTTCAGTCCGACGATGTCCTTGGGCCCGCCGGGTAGGTGCACCTCTCCGGCAGAAATCATGGTAGTGACCCCACCGTTCAAGGTGGAATCGATCCAGCCCATTTGATTCTGGCGCGGAGTCCAATCGCCGAAGACCGGATGCACGTGGCTGTCGATCAGGCCTGGACACAGGGTTGTTCCCTTGGCGTCGATGGTCGAATCGGCGAGGGCGGTGTCGCAGTTCCTCTCTTTACCCACGGCGCAGATG
>JBKKAO010000330.1:0-3494 GCA_046714645.1 Burkholderiales bacterium
TACCGCTCCTGCCGGATGTGCCGACCGCGCCGGAGGTGGGTTTCGAAGAATTGGATTTCACCGGCTGGTACGGATTTCTCGCACCGGCCGGCACTCCGAAGGACATCGTGACGCGCCTCAACTATGAAGTCCGAGGCGTGCTACAGCTACCTGAGATACGGGCTCACTACGAGCGCAATGGAGGCGAAGCGGTGAGCAGTTCTCCCGAGGAGTTTCGCGACTTTATCGCCGCTGAACTGGCGAGGATGGAGCGGATCGTCAAGCTGACCGTCGTGAAGATGGAGGAGTGATGCTTCAGGCAGGGACACGGCGTGCAGAAGCGTAGCTCTAAGTACCTCACCCGGTTGTTGCAACCCTTGCCCGAGCGTAGCATCCGGCCATGCAGGTTGGTCTGCGCAATCGTATTGTGATCAACATGGATACCACAGTTGGCCCGAGTCTGCGCGCAGGCGCACGAGACTTCCTGCGTCTCATCGCCGGCGTGTTTTGGCTTTCAGCGCTGGCCCTTGCGCAACCGGCCGCGATCACCCCAAGCCCTCATGCAATCGACATCCCGCCCTGGTTCAAGGAAACGTTCCTCGATTTCCCGGAAGACATTCGCGATGCCGCCAAAAGCGGTAAGCGCCTCATCCTTTACTTCGGACAAGACGGCTGTCCCTATTGCAAGCAGTTGATGGAGACCCACTTCGGGCAGCGCGACATCGCCGAGAAGACGCGGCGCCACTTCGATGCCATCGCGCTCAACCTCTGGGGCGACCGCGAGACGGTTTGGATGGACGGCAAGACGCGCACGGAGAAAGATCTGGCCGCTCATCTCAAAGTGCAATTCACGCCGGCACTGCTGTTTCTCGACGAACGCGGGAGCGTGGTGCTGCGGGTGAACGGTCTGTATCCGCCGCACAAGTTTCGTGCGGCGCTCGACTACGTCGCGCGGAAGAAGGAGACTTCGGTCAAGTTCGCCGATTGGCTAGCCCAGGCGAGCGGCCCCGCGGACTCGGGCGTGCTCCACCCGCATCCGCTGTTTCCCTCTCGTGCGCTCAAGCTGGACCGAAGCAAGCGCCCGGCCGCCAAGCCGCTCGCCGTGTTCTTCGAGCAACGGCATTGCGCGCAGTGCGACGAGTTGCACGCGGGGCCGCTCAAGGACAAGGAGATCCTTCAGCTTTTGGGGAAATTCGAGATCGCTCGGGTCGATATGCGTGCGGCGCGCTCGATGGTCGCGCCCAACGGCAAGGCGATGACCGAGGCGCAGTTCGCCCGCATGCTCGATGTCGCTTTTGCGCCCAGCATCGTGTTCTTCGATGAGCGCGGCCGAGAGGTATTCCGGACCGAAGCCTATCTGCGCACTTTCCATATTCGCGGTGCTCTCGACTACGTTTCTTCGGGGAGCTACCGCACGCAGCCGAGCTTTCAGCGTTTCCTGCAGGCGCGAGCCGGTGCGCTTCGCGATAAAGGCGAAGTACCCGAGGTGTGGAAATGAAACCGCCCCGCCGCTCAAGAGTGCCCTCAGAGTTACTTCTTTGCGCGGATGGATCTCCTCTGTACTGGGTTAGAAAACCGAACGGCGATCGCTTCTGCGCCACGCTTCGGGAAATGAAGCCAATGCGATTAAACTTAGGCCACGCCAAGGAAATCGCTAATGCCAGTACTAACGCTATTGAACAAAGGCCGTGTGCCGGTGAAGGTGTGGACCAAGGACATCGAGCCCGAGGCTGTCCAGCAACTGGTCAACGTCGCCCAGTTGCCCTTCGTGTTCAGCCACGTCGCGGCCATGCCCGATGTGCATTCGGGGATAGGCGCGACGGTGGGCAGTGTCATTGCCACCATGCAGGCCATCATTCCGGCCGCTGTCGGGGTGGATATCGGCTGCGGCATGAATGCCGTGCGTCTTTCTTTGTCCGCCCAAGATCTGCCGGATAGCTTGGCCAAGTTACGTGGCGCCATCGAGGACCGCGTACCGGTGGGTTTCGATCAACATCCTTCTAGCCGGGTGAAGGGCAGTGCGCAGGAGCGCACGGCGCGGCGGCTGAGCGATCGCCTCGAGCGCATCGTCCAGCGTCATCCGGGTGTGGCGAAGATGCAGCGGCGATTCCAGGACACCTGGATGTGCCAGCTTGGCACCTTGGGAGGTGGTAATCATTTCATCGAACTCTGTCTCGATGAGTCACGGCAGGTCTGGGTCATGCTGCACTCGGGTTCGCGAGGCATCGGAAACGTGCTGGGGCGCTACTTCATCGCGGCAGCGCGCAAGGATATGGAACGCCATCAGCAGCGTTTACCCGACCGCGACCTCGCATACTTCAGTGAAGGCTCGGATTTATTCGATGACTATGTCGAGGCGGTGGAATGGGGCCAGGAGTACGCTTGGCTCAACCGCCAGAAAATGATGCGACACATCCTGGCGGCGATCAAAACACTGCTGCCTCCTTTCGAGATCGTGGGCGAGGCGATCAATTGCCACCACAACTACGTGGCGCGGGAGGAACATTTCGGAGAGAAGCTATTCATCACGCGCAAGGGGGCGATCAGTGCGCGCGAAGGCGAGCTGGGGATCATTCCCGGCAGCATGGGCGCGAAGTCTTACATCGTGCGCGGACTTGGGAATCCTCATTCCTTCCATTCCTGCTCCCATGGCGCGGGAAGGCGCATGAGTCGCACGGAAGCGAAGCGCCGCTTCAATCGCCATGACCTTGCCAAGCAAACCGAGGGAGTGGAATGCCGCAAGGATGGCGGAGTGGTAGATGAAATTCCAGGGGCATACAAAGACATCGACGAAGTAATGGCCAATCAGACCGATCTGGCCGAGGTCGTGCACACGCTCAAACAAGTGCTTTGTGTGAAGGGGTAGGGCAATGAAGCGCGCAAAGAAACGCAACCTGCCCAAACTAAGAAACCCTGTCGCGCGCGCGTTGCCGGCTAGGAAGGGTGGCCCCCATGGTAAGTCCACCCGTGCGCTACGCAAGGCGGCGAACGATGCCTTGCGCGCAGCCAAGTTGAACGAAGAGTGAGCAGTTTACGTAGCTTGGGCTGAATGCAGCCCAATACAAATCTAGGCGTTGCGTGAACGTTCATGCTGTTGAAATTGCCGCTACTGAATCTTGCCGGTAGCTTAGAACCGAATCGTAGTAAATTGGGCGCGCAGAATAGTACTTTAGGATCGTGTACCAGATGACGTGTCTTTCCAATGCAATTTATGACTGAGACCGCAACACTCACAAAGGCCGCACCACAGAGGGGCGAGCACTTCAACGTCGTGATCGCCGGGGCAGGAATCTCAGGGGTCGGCGGTGCCTATCACCTGACCAAGCAGTGTCGCGGGACAAGCTTCGTAGTCCTCGAAACCCAAGAAAGCTTCGGTGGTACGTGGATCACCCACCGCTTTCCAGGCATCCGGTCCGACAGCGATCTCTACACCTTCGGTTATCGCTTCAAGCCATGGACTGGTGCGCCGATCGCGACGGCAGCCGAGATCCTGCGCTACATGGGCGAAGTCATCG
>JBKKAO010000331.1:0-6074 GCA_046714645.1 Burkholderiales bacterium
ACCCATTTCATATACAAATTCATCCAGCCCGGCTCTTTGTGTTCCGTGCTGCTGGGTTTGAGTACATAGGCGGCCATCATGGGTGTCAGCATGCGCGCGACCACCAGCGAGAAGAACACCGCGATGGCGGCGGTCCAGCCAAATTGCACGAAAAATTTTCCGGCTATACCGCTCATGAACGCCGTGGGAAGGAACACGGCGATCAGGGTGAAGGTGGTCGCGATCACCGCGAGTCCGATCTCATCGGCGGCTTCCATGGCGGCTTGGAATGGCGTCTTCCCCATGCGCAGATGACGCATGATGTTCTCGATTTCCACGATGGCATCGTCCACCAGAATACCGACCACCAAGGACAGCGACAACAAGGTGACCACGTTGATGCTGAACCCCATCATGTACATGACAGCGAAGGCGGGAATGATGGACAAGGGGAGCGCGGTGGCAGAGACGAGAGTCGCGCGCCAATCCCGGAGAAAAAGCCACACCACCAGAACCGCGAGCAGGCCGCCTTCGTACATCAACCACATGGATCCTTCGTAGTTCTCTTGAACCGGATCGACAAAGTTGAAGGCTTCCGTGATGGTGACGTGAGGATTTTGAGCCTTGAGTTTCTCCAGCGCGGCACGCACTCCTTGCGCCACTTCGACCTCGCCCGCGCCGCGGCTGCGCGTGATCTCGAAACCCACGACGGGCTTACCGTTGAGCAATGCGGCGGAGCGGCGTTCGGCGACCGTGTCCGAGACCTGAGCGACCTGACCGAGCCGGACGCGCCGCCCATCGGAGAGGGCGATATCCATTCCGGCCAGTTCCTCGGCGGAGCGCACGGTGGCGATGGTACGCACCGATTGCTCGATGCCGCCCACGTCCGCGCGGCCTCCCGAGGCATCCTGCTGAATCTGCCGGAGCTGGCGAGATATGTCCGCCACGGTGGCGCCGAGTGCCAGGAGGCGCGCGGGATCGATCTCAACGCGAATTTCACGCTCCACCCCTCCCACCCGCGCCACCGCGCCCACGCCGCGCACGGCAAGCATGCTCTTGGAAACGGAGTTGTCGACAAACCAGGACAGGGCTTCGTCATCCATGCGCCCGGAGGCCACCGTATAGGTCAGGATCGGCATGCCCGCCAGATCCATCTTGGCGATGATGGGATCGCGCAAGTCACCGGGCAGATCGGATCGCACACGTGACACGGCGTCGCGCACATCGTCGAGGGCTTCTTGGGTAGGCTTCTCCAGACGAAATTCCGCGGTCACCGTGGCGGTACCGTCTTGCACCTTGGTGTAGAGGTGCTTCACCCCTTGCAAAGTGGCGATGGAATTCTCGATCTTGCGCGCGACTTCGGTCTCCATCTGCGAGGGGGCGGCCCCCGGCAGTGAAGCGGTAACGGTAATGGTGGGCAGATCGATGTCCGGAAACTGCTGGATCTTCATGGCGCGAAACAACATCAGCCCCAGCAGCGTGAGAAGAACGAACAACAGGATCGACGCAATGGGATTGCGGATGGACCAGGCGGAGACGTTCATGGTGTGCAGGCCTTGGGTCTGTTTACTTCTGAGCGGCTTGGGCAGGCGCGGGGGCATCGATCACGCGCACCGTGTCACCATCGGCCAGAAAAGCCGCCCCGCCGGCAACCACCCGCGTACCGGCCGCGAGACCTTCCATGATCTCGATTCGGTCCCCGACCCGGCGCCCAACGCTCACCTTGGCAAGCTGAACCTTGTCTTGATTCTCGATCTTGAACACATAGCTGAATCCATCGCGCAATAGCACCGCGGATTGCGGCAGCGTCAGCGCCAGCGCTTGGCCCAAATCAAACTCTCCGCGCGCGAAGGTCCCCGCGCGCGCCTGGCTTCCCGCCGGCAGATCGACGTAAACCAACCCGGTGCGTGTTTGGGGATCGACCGTGGGAGCGGCAATGCGCACTTGACCCTTGACATCGTTCGCGCTGTCTGTGCTCAGGCGCACCGCCTGGCCAGGCTTGATTCGCGGCAATTCGGCGGCCGTCACTTCCGCACGCCATTCCAGCCGGTTCTGACGAATGAGCCGGAACAGCTCTTGACCTGGCTGGGCAAGCGAACCCACCGTCGCGGCGCGCGCGGAGATCACTCCATCGTCGGGTGCGACCACCCGGGTTTGGGCTAGGTGTATCTGGTTCGAGCGCACTCTTGCGCGCGCGGCGGCCAGTCGCGCCGCGGCCGCTTGCTCGGAGGCCACCGATTGAGCCACCTGTTGCGCGCTAATGAAATTGGCCGCCTGCAGCTGGCGAGAACGATTGGCGTTGGCGATGGCCTCGGCGTGCATGGCCTGCGCTTCTTCCGCGGCCGCTCTCGCTTGGGCGAGTTCCGCCTCCACCGTCTCGGGGGCGATACGCGCGAGTATTTGACCACGCTTGACTTGGTCTCCCACATTGACCCGGACTTCGGTCAAACGCAGGCCGCCAATCTCAGTGCCAATAATGGCTTCTTGCCAGGCGGCGATGGTACCGCTGGCCGTCAGAGTACGGGACCACTGCGCCTCCTTTAAGGTCGTAATGGTGACAGACAGAGCGGGTCTGGTCTTCGCGGCCGGCTCAAGCGGTTTCTTGTCATCCTTGGTCAGCGCTCCCGTAGCAACCACGCCCAGGATGCCTAGGGCAATCAATACGCTGCCGATGAACAACTTTCGCTTTTTGAATTGCATGGGTGACCTCGTCGATTCCTTCGCCCCGCGAGCTATCGCTTAGGCCGTGCTTTCCCGCTTGCGTTCGCTCGCCGCGCGATCTCATGGGCCAGCAGCGCCTCGCTGTAGCCCACCAGACGCTCCAAAATCTTCTCCGCGGCCTTGGGACGCCCCAATACATCGGGTGCCAAGACGTTCATGCACTCGCGCGACATGCAGTAGTCGTAGGCCATGGCCACGAGGGCGAAGGCCAGCTGATGTAAGTCCGTATCCGCTTTTCTCATGCCGCAGTGGCGCGCCAATAGACCCACCAGGGCTTGATGATGGGGAAACACCGTTCCCTCCAGAACGTCTCGAAACACGCTGCTGGGTTCGAGCATCTCGCGCAGGTGCAAGCGCATGACCAGCGCCTCTTCGGCTTCCCTTAAGTAGTGGGTCAGAAACGCGCCCAAGAATTGGCGCATGGCGTGGGAAAAAGAGAGTTTCGGATCATCGAAACCGCGGAAGTGTTCGGTCAGCAAATCGATGGGGCGTTTCAAAACCGCACGATACAAGCCCTCTTTATCCCCAAAGTAATAGTGAATGGATGCGAGATTGACGCCGGCCGCCTCGCAGATCTCGCGGGTGGAAGCGCCTGTGTAGCCCTTCGAGGCGAAAACACGGGTGGCCTCGTCCAATAGCCGCTCGCTCGCGAGCGTGCCCTTGTCAGTGGCGCCGTTCTTGGCTTTTTGCCTGCCGGTTCTGGAAACAGTCAGTTCGTTCATGGCGTCGATGATACCGATAAAATCAGTCGATTGCTTGAAATTATACAAAGAAAAAAGGCCGCCATCATTTGGCAGCCTCTTTCCAGAACGGCCGGGTTTACACGTGCCCTACCCCCGCCCTACCCCATTAACCATTGCTTGTACCAAGCGATGGCGTTCCCGGAAGATTGCGAGAAGCCGTTTACGTAGGCATCGAAGTGTCCGCCCGGCAGGATGACCAGCTTCTTCGGTTCACGCGCGGATTCGAATCCGTTGATGGCCAGATCCGTGGGCGTCAAGATGTCGTTCTCCGCAACCATCATCAAGAACGGCGTGGGCGACACGCGTGCAATGAATACGGCCGGGCTGTACTCGATGAATTTCTCGATGGATTCCACGGTCACGCGGTTCTCCCAGCGCGGCGCTTTTTTCTGATGGGTTTCCGTGAACCACTTGTACGAATCGCTGGTGTTGAGCACGGCGTTATTGTCCGCCGCCACCACCGGCAGGTAGTTCACTTTGCCAGACTTGTAGCGCTCGATGCGGTCACCTTCCAGATACTTGAGCATTCCCGCACCTGCGGCGCGCGGAACGATGGCTTGAAAGTTGGCGAAGCCGTCGATGAGAGGAACCTGGCAGACCACTGCCTTGATGCGCCGGTCCAGCGCGCCCAAGCAGATCACGTGGCCACCGCTATAGGAGGAACCAAACACCCCGATCTTCTCCGCGTTCACTTCAGGCTGCATTTGCGCGTAGGTGATGGCATTGCGAAAGTCTTCGATCTGCTCCCAGGGAAAGATCTGGCCGCGCGGCTCGCCCTCACTCTCGCCCAGAAAGCGATAGTCGAACACGACGGACACGAAACCCGCCTTGGTGAAGGCTTGCGCGTAGTCGGTGAAGTACATCTCCTTCACCGCGCTAAAACCATGCGCCAGCACTATGCACGGCCGCTTCTCGCCTGCGCTCATGCCCGAGGGTACATACTTGATGCCGCGGCAACGCAGCCCTTGGCTCTTGAATTCAATGGGCTGCCCGCCGTCCGCCGCGCTGGCGCTGCCTACCATCGATGCCGCCCCCACCGCCACCGCTCCAGCGGTTACGATCTTCACGAAATCACGTCGCGTGATGTTACTGTTGCCTTCTTCGTTCATTTTCTCCTCCGGTTGGATTGCATAGAAGTACGCGGCTTCCATCGGTTACGCCATTGGAATGCCAGGAGGAAAATTACCACACCTAGGGCCTATTCGTTGTCAAAGCGCGTTATCGAAGCGCGCGGCGGTGGCGCCGGGACCCGGACCTTGCCACAATAGCTGGGTCATGAGTTCCGAATCCACTTCCCCTGCCCGTCCGCATTCTCCCCGCGATCTGTTCTTGAGCTTTACCGCGCTGGCCCTACAGGGGTTCGGTGGCGTCATCGCCGTAGCTCAGCGCGTCTTGTGCGAAGAAAAACGCTGGCTCAGCAAGGAAGAATTTCTCGAACTGCTGGCCGCCTCGCAGATCTTGCCCGGACCCAATATCTGCAACCTGGCGCTCATGATCGGCGATCGCTTTCATGGATGGCGCGGCGCCTTCGCGGCGCTCGCGGGAATGATGACGGTGCCGCTGGTGATCGTCCTGCTCCTCACCGAGTTCTACTCGATGCATGCGTCGAATCCCATGGTTTCGGGCGCGTTGCGCGGTATGGGCGCAGCGTCCGCCGGACTGTTCATCGTCACTGCTCTGCGCCTGGCCCCGGCGCTCAGGAGCAATCCCATGGGGATCGGTGCGTGCGTCATCCTAGCGTGTACCTGCTTTACCGCCGTGGCCTTGCTGCGTTGGCCCCTGGTGTGGGTTCTTCTCGTGCTGGGCGGCCTATCGTGTATGTTCGCGTTGTCCCGCATCCCTAAGGCCAAATCCCTTAAGAAGGAAGTCTCCTAGTGGACGCCTGGCTCAGCCTCTTCACGCATTTCTTGATGTTGTCCTTGCTGGCGGTCGGGGGCGCCATCACAGTCGCGCCGGATATGCATCGCCTTCTTGTAGATGAGATGAGTCTGATTACCGATGCACAGTTCAATGCTTCCATCGCCCTCGCCCAAGCCGCCCCGGGCCCTAATGTGTTGTTCGTCGCGGTCATGGGCTACCAAGCGGCGGGCATGATGGGTATGGCGGCCACCCTCGCCGGCATCATGCTGCCTTCCACCACGCTGGCGCTGGTGGCCGCACGCTGGGGCCAGGCGCGCCAGGATTGGCGAGGCGTGCTGGCATTCAAGGCGGGCATGGCGCCCATGGTCATCGCGCTCATGTTCTCCACAGGTTGGGTGTTATCGGCCCATGAACCCACTTGGCAGCTTGCGCTACTGACCGTTGCGGCAGCGGTACTGGTCTGGCGCACCCGGATCCACTTGCTGGTTCTAATCGCCGCCGGGGCACTCCTCGGTGGAATAGGATGGCTCTAAGGCGCGCGCTGGCCGATCCTCTGGCGCCGGCTAGCTTGGTATTGTGCGTCAATGTCTTGGATACGTTTGGCGAACGCCGCGTAGGTGAGCTTTCCGGAGTACAGGTGACTGATGGCTTGGCTCACCCGAACACGCGTTTGCAGCAGTGCCGCCGAGGGCGGGCCCCGGCGGGAAGCCTGGTATTCCTGGGCCTTCTCGCGAATTTGTAACCAGGCTCGGATCGCTTGTTTTTCCTCTC
>JBKKAO010000332.1:0-4890 GCA_046714645.1 Burkholderiales bacterium
GGGCAGACTTGGTTCCACTTTTGGGTGAACAGCCGTAGGGTCTGCATATCCTTCACTCACGCATCAACGGGGTTGACTACAGTTAAACGGCCGTGGATGACCTGTCCGGCTTGCATGTCTTCGCTAAACATTAGCTCACAACCCGCCTCCAACGCGCTCGCGACGATTTGGCTGTCCCAGTAGGAGAACCCATACCGAGTCCTGATTTCCCACGCCCTGGCCAGAACGGCGCGGGTTACGTCACGCACATCGCAAACGGCGATCATAACTTTGAGGTTTGATTGGACAACAACGTCCTTTACTCCATTGCGTAGCATGGTGTGATAGTACTCACCCATGACTTGCGTACTTACCGTGAACTGCAATGGTTGCTGCACAAAGGCGAGTGCCAGCGCACATCGCTTCTCTTTTGCTTCTTGCAGGTGGGCATAGACCCAAATGTTGGTATCGACGAACCCCCTACCGCTCATGCATCTCATCCCTGGTTAAGTGAACAATCTGCTTCACCTTGACCGTACGATAGCGGGGGGCTCGCACTTTGTTGGACTTCGCGGACGCTGGAACGACCTTCATTGGAATCATCACGATGCTGCCGTCCGCTTGCTCCTCCATCTCGAAATACTGCCCCGCGTACTTCTTCCCCAAGGATATTTGGCCGCTGGTGCCTACGGCTTTAAGCATTTCAACACTCCTTCTATGCATTCATGCCGCATGATATCAGGGATCCGCAGGCCCTGGTGGTGCCGCCGGACCACGAGCGGGTGGGTCACGTCGGAGCCCGCATCAACAGCACGCGCTCGATCTGCTCACCACCATCCATGCCTAGGATAGGCAAGACAGTCGCCGGCATCGCATCCACTTTTTATATGCCCAACTGCACTGCCGTCGCACGCCCGTACAATCGTACAATAGCAAAACACAAGCCGAACACCCGGAGACAACCTTGCAGCTCAATTTTGAAGGAACTAGAGTGGTCGTATGCGGCGGCAGCCGCGGCATCGGGCGGTCCATCGCGTTGCGTTTCGCCGAGGCGGGCGCGGCGGTGTCAGTGTGCGCACGCGGAGTGGAAGCACTCGAAGCCGTTCGGGCGGATCTCGCGCGTTACGGCGGCAAGGTGCATACCTCGTCGTGCGATCTGGCGAAAGAGGCCGGCATCGCGCGCTATATCCCCGCCGCCGCCGAGGCGCTCGGCGGGATCGATGTGTTGATCAACAACGCGTCGGGCTTCGGCATGGGCAACGACGAGGGCGCTTGGCGTGCCGGACTGGACGTGGATCTGATGGCCACCGTGAGGGCGTCCGCCGCGGCCGAGCCCTATCTCATTGCGTCGAAAGCGGGGGCCATCGTCAACGTGTCTTCGATCTCCGGTTTTCGCCCGTCGGCGCGCACACCCGCTTACGCCGCGGTCAAGGCGGCCGTCATTCACTACACGACCTCGCAAGCCGCGCTGCTGGCGCGAAAGGGCGTGCGGGTGAACTGCGTCGCGCCCGGCTCTATCGAATTTCCCGGCGGATTGTGGGAACAGCGCAAGACCTCCGCGCCGGACCTCTACAACAATATCCTCAAGAGCATTCCCTTTGGCCGTATGGGTAAGCCCGAAGATGTGGCCAATCTAGTGCTCTTCCTCGCCTCGCCATTGGCCGGCTGGATTACCGGGCAGGCGATTTGCGCTGACGGCGGACAGATGCTGGGGATGTAGCTGTGAAGAAGCGCTAGGCGAGGCGCGGATAGGTGAACCCGATGAAGTGCACCGTGTTCACCGAGAAATGAACCAGTATGGAAGCCTCCACGCGCTGCGTGCGAAGGTAAGCGTATCCATAACCTAGCCCCGCGAAGGTGGCCAGTGCCACATACCAAGGCCCGCCGCCGCTATGCACCACACCAAATAACACCGCGCAGAAAGACAGCGCTACCGGCCCGCAATATTTCATATGCTTACGTTCAAGATACTGGGCGAACCGGTGCTGTAAGAAACCACGAAAGAAGGCCTCTTCCGCTACGCAGGTGAAGAGCAGGTTGCTCACCAAGAACACGGGCGTGTAGGCGGGAAGTTTGAAATCCATCCGGGAGTACCCCGCCGCCAGTCCTATGGCGATCACCACGGCTCAGGTCACGGCAGCGATGGGATAAGTGCGCAGTAACAGATCACGCCATTCGCGGGCATGGCGTACCCGGTTGCACAAGAACACGAGCACGAGTAGTCCTGCTGCCGCCTTGTCAAAATTCGCGTGATCGGTATAGGGTGCGGCATCCGGAGAGAATTTGGCGTGTTCGATGAGGACCGGGTTAAGAAATCCCGGCATTACGTGGAACGCGAGACCGATAGTGATCAACGCAACCAAGACCAGAGATCCCACGCGCACAGCGAGGCTCAGTTCCGTGCAAGTGGCCAAAACCGCAGCGAGCGCAAAGACGCTCAATACCACCAGAGCAGACCAAGTGAGATAGCCGTTGGCGAAGCCGCAGGTTACGGCGGTGCAGAACATCCATGGCCAAAGCTCGATGTGCCGGTTATTCGCGACCCTAATCCGGCCTAGCCATACTGAAACAACCGCCAGGGCCAGCAGTCCAAACGTGAGCACCAGCGAGGGCTTTAACTTCAGAAGGGAGAACGTATCCACGAGACGAAGTAGTCTACGGATTATTCTCTGAGATCCGCTTAAGGATCTTCGTGTCCAGGCATGCTGATTACTCCACGCTGATGCAACCCCGCGATCTGGGCTTCTGTGTAATCCAGCATTTCGGCCAGCACCTCCCGCGTGTGCTCTCCCACTCGATAGGGCGCCGGTCCACTTGGATGGGTTGCCATGCCATCGACGAAAAAGGGCGTGGCAGTCACTCGCACGGAGCCGCGTGTGGGATGCTCGACCTCCGGAAAACCCGAGCGCTCGGCCAGGTGGGGATGATTGATCACTTCCTCTGGCGAGAGCATGGGAACCGCGGGCACTCGCGCCGTGGTGAGTGCTTTCACCGCGGCGTCAACGCTCTCGAAGCCATTCAACCACTGGCGGTACACCTCGAGTAGCGCGCTCCAATTCTCCCGCCGCACCATGGGTGTGGCGAAGCGCGGGTCGGTGGCCAGTTCGGGTTTGCCGATGAGCGCTACCAAGCGCGACCACAGGTGCGGTGCTCCGGCCGTCTGTACGGCGATATAGCGTTCGCCGATGGGATGCACCACCATGCCCGCCCGCGGGCGCCGCTCCACAGGTCCGCCGTTGAGCAAGGCGCCGTAGGTGACATCGTCCGCGGCGATGAGGCATTCGAGCATCGAAACATCGAGCGTCGCGCCCTGGCCGGTGCGCGCACGCCGGAACAGCGCCGCGCAAACTGCGCCGAAAGCATGCGCGCCCGCCAGTACGTCGGCTGCCTGTAGATAGGAAACGCGCGGTTGTGTCTCTCCGCACCGATCGAGATCCATCATTCCCGAGATGGCGTTGATCAGATGCGCGTAGGCCTGCATGGAGCTCAATGGCCCGGTCTGGCCAAAGCCGGATATGGAACAGTAGATCAACCCCGGATGCAATGCGCGTAGTGCGTGCGCATCCAGGCCATAGCGCGCCATGACGCCAGGAGAAAAATTTTCCACCACGACGTCCGCCTTGCGTACCAGATCCAGCACGAGAGGCCGTGCCTCGGGCTTGGACAAGTCGATGGCGATACCTTGCTTGCTGGCATTGATCCGCCAAAAGTAGCTGCTCTGGTCATTGCGGTTTGGGTCGAGCTGGTGGACGATGGGCCGGATCTCGTCGCCCTCGCCGGGGCGTTCGATCTTGATCACCCGTGCGCCGAGATCGCCCAACATGCGCGTGCAATAGGGGCCAGCGAGCACGCGAGTGAAATCGACGACGGTTACACCATCGAGGAGTGACTTCTCAGGCTGCGAGGACGTGCTCATCGCGTTAGAACTTGGAGAAATCCGGTTTGCGCTTCTCCAGGAATGCGCTCATGGCTTCTTTCGCTTCCGGCGAGGCGAGAAGTTCGCGGAACAGCAAACTCTCTTCATGCATTTGCTCTTTCACCGCCGTTGCATGGCGCTTCTTCATGAGGGACTTGGTCAGGCGCACCTGCACCGGAGGCAAGGCTGCGATGTGAGCGGCGGCGGCGCGGGCGCGGTCCAGCAATTCCTCCTTCGGCACGACTTCGGTGACGATGCCCGCCGCCAATGCCTTTGCGCTATCGAAGGGTTTGCCCAGCAAGAGCAACTCCGCCGCGCGCTGATGCCCGGCGATCATCGGCAGGAGCAGACTCGACGCGGCCTCCGGCACTAGACCTAAGGAAATAAACGGGAGCTGGAAGCGGGCCTCCGGGGTGGCGTAGACCAAGTCGCAATGCAGCAGCATGGTGGTGCCGATACCCACCGCCGGGCCGCCGACCGCCGCGATCAAGGGTTTAGTGGCGCTGGATATAGCCTGCAGGAACTGAAACACCGGTGAGGCGTCGCTATGGGGGGGATTATCGAGAAAATCCTTCAAATCGTTCCCGGAACAAAAACATTCCGGGTGGCCGTGAATGAGCACCACGCGCACCTGGGTGTCCGCCTCGGCGGCACGCAACGCACCGGCCAAGGCTTGATACATCTCGCCGGTGAGCGCGTTGCGCTTCTCGGCGCGGTTGAGTTCTATGCGAGCGATACGGTCTTTGGTTTCGGTTATGACGTGAGAGCTCATTGGGGTTTACTTTTTAAGCTTAAAAGCATTTGGCCGCAGAGAGCGCCGAGTACACAGAGGAAAGACCTAACTCGTTCGGACTTCTCAACGTGTGGTGGACGAGCATCGGCAAATAACCCGTCGTTTCCCTCTGTGATCTCTGCGTCCTCTATGGCTCAATCGCGGTTTTGGGATTACAGGGCGGTGACACGATACCCGACGCGAGGGAAGTGAACGCATACGG
>JBKKAO010000333.1:0-2827 GCA_046714645.1 Burkholderiales bacterium
ATATTGTTTCGGGACCAGGATACTTGGCGACCACATGACCGGAGACAATAATGGCCCGCGACAACCCCATGCAGACAGACGGATTCGAGTTCGTCGAATACGCAACCCTGGACCCCAGAGGGTTGGCTGCGGTGTTCGAGCGCATGGGTTTCATGGCGGTGGCCAAGCACCGCCACAAAGACGTGACCCTCTTCCGCCAGGGGGACGTGAACTTCATTATCAATGCGGAGCGCGACAGCTTCGGGCAGTCCTTCGCACGCACGCACGGACCCTCCGTATGCGCCATCGCGTTTCGTGTGAAAGATGCGGCAGCGTCTTACCGGCGCGCCATCGATCTCGGCGCCTGGGGCGTGGAGGCCGTGCCCGGCCCCATGGAGCTAGCGATTCCCGCCATCAAGGGGATCGGGGATTCGCTGATCTATCTGGTCGACCGCTATCCTGACAATGCCTATGGCAGGACCATCTACGATGTGGACTTCGCACCGCTCGCGGGTTTCGAAACGTTTTGGGCGGGACACGCGCCCTCCCCCGCCGGGACAGGACTTCAGCGGATCGATCACCTTACCCACAACGTCCACCGCGGCCGCATGAACGAGTGGGCACAATTCTATGAACGCTTGTTCAACTTCCGCGAATCAAGATACTTCGACATCGAAGGCAAACTGACCGGCGTCAAGTCGCGGGCGATGGTCAGCCCGTGCGGCAAGATTCGCATCCCCATCAACGAGAGCGCGGACGATCGCAGCCAGATCCAGGAGTATCTCGAAGCCTATAGGGGAGAAGGCATTCAGCACATTGCCTTGGAGACGCGCGACATCTATGCGACCGTGGACCGGCTGTTAGCTTCCGAAGTCAAGCTGCTGGATACGCCGGAAAGTTATTACGAACTGCTCAACCAGCGCCTCCCCGGTCACGGCGAACCCATCGAGGAGCTGCGCAAGAGAGCAATCTTGGCCGATGGCGGACCGGAGTGCGGTTTACTGCTACAGATCTTTACGCACACGCTGGTCGGCCCGATCTTCTTCGAGATCATTCAACGCAAAGGCAACGAGGGCTTCGGAGAGGGAAATTTCAAGGCCTTGTTCGAATCCATGGAATTGGATCAGATTCGCAGAGGGAAGCTTCCCGATCTCAAGGCGTGACCGGCCTGCCCGTGCTGTAAGATCCGTCGTAACTAAATGGGACTTCGCGGGCGGGGTATTGACCCCGCCCTTGACCAAAGGGGGCTACGTACAAATTACTTCGCCCCCTTTGGGAATCCCCGAAGTTTGTCTCCGCGCCAAGATCGCGGGGAATGCGAGTTAACATGGAGAAACGGCAATGCATGTAGGCTTTTTTCATTTTCCGACGGATTACGGAATCGACGTAAGGCAGTTGGCCAGCGCCATCGAGGCGCGCGGATACGAATCGCTTTTTTTGTGCGAGCACACCCACATTCCGACCAGCCGCAGGACACCTTTTCCCGGCGGGGGCGAGTTGCCCAAGCGCTACTCGCACACCTACGATCCCTTCGTAGCGCTGTCCTTCGCGGCGGCGGCCACCCGCACGCTGAAGCTTGGCACCGGCATCGCCCTCATGACGCAGCGCGACCCCATCGTCACCGCGAAAGTCGTGGCCAGCCTCGATCAACTCTCCGGTGGCCGCTTCATCTTCGGCATCGGTGCAGGGTGGAACGCCGACGAGATGGAGAATCACGGCACGCGCTACGAGAGCCGTTTCAAAGTGATGCGCGAACGAGTGCTCGCCATGCGAGCGCTGTGGACCCAGGAGGAAGCCCAGTTCCACGGCGAGTTCGTCAACTTCGACCCCGTGTGGATGTACCCGAAGCCCTCACAAAAACCCCATCCACCGATCTTGCTTGGCGGTGAAACCGATCACACCCTAAAGCGCGTCGTGGAGTTTTGCGACGGCTGGTTTCCCAGGGTGCGCGGTGAGTGGGAGCCCAAGAGCGCCGTAGCGCGATTGCACAAGGCAGCGCAAGCCGCCGGGCGCGATCCCGCCACTTTGTCCATCACCGTGTTCGCTGCGCCTGCCGATCCGGCGGTGCTCGAAACCTATCGTGATGCAGGCATCGAGCGGGTGTTGCTCGGTGTGCCGGACAAGGAGCCAGGCGATATCCTGCGCATGCTCGATGAGAATATTCGGCTGACTAAGCTTTAAGGTAGCGCGATGATCGTCAAACAGATTTGGACCGGCAACAACTACCGCAACTTCAACTACCTCATCGCCTGCGCGCAGACCGGCGAGGCGCTTGCCGTGGATCCGCTGGACCATGAAAAATGCCTGAAGACCGCCAAGGACGAGGGCTGGAACATCACCCAGATCTTGAACACGCACGAACACCAAGACCACACAGGAGGCAACGAGGCCGTTGCACGGAAAACCGGAGCCAAGATCCTGGCCCACAAGAATGCCAAGGACACCATCCCCAACATGGCGCGGGGCTTGGGCGCTGGGGATGTCATCAAAGTGGGCAAGACCGTCGAACTGGAAGTTCTCGATACGCCGGGCCACACCATGAGCCACGTATGCTTACTGTCCCGCTCCGATACACCCGCGCTTTTTTGCGGAGATACCTTGTTCAACGCAGGTGCGGGAAACTGCCACAACGGCGGTCATCCCAACGAGCTCTATCAAACCTTCGCCACTCAGTTGGCCAAATTACCCAATGAAACTCTGATCTACCCAGGCCACGACTATATCGGCAACAATCTGCGCTTTACCCTGGATCGCGAACCGGACAACGAGAGGGCTCGCCGACTGCTCGCACAAGTGCAAAATCAAGATGCCGAGCGCGCCCTGGTCACCACCTTGGCCATGGAAAAGG
>JBKKAO010000334.1:0-10887 GCA_046714645.1 Burkholderiales bacterium
GCTGTCCATAGCTGCGCGTTTCACCGAAGGGGATGCTCAGCAGCGCTTTCCAAACCTGCTTCTGAAAATCCGTGCCCGCGGGATCCAGAGCGAGATCGAAGTCCTTGCGTGCACCCGCGAAGTACTCCGAGAGTTGCCGGGCCGCTGACTGGATGACCGGATGGTGATGGTCTTCGTGCCATTCCTTCCCGATCGCGGGGTAGTACTTCTCGCCGACGAAATGAATTCCTTGCAGCACGTCGCGCGAAGCCACTATCAACAAGCGCCCGAGAGGGGTGTCGAAATAGAAAAAGTTAGTCATCGGTCTTTCTCAGCGAATTCCACAGATGCATCACGGCGTAGGCACGCCAGGGCCGCCACTGCTCGCTCGTCTGTAGAGCCTTCCTTGGCGAGCATCCGCCCAGCGCTTTGCGCAACGCGAGATCGGAGTGAGGGAACGCATCGGGCCAAGCGAGCGCACGCATGGCGATGTATTGCGCGGTCCATTCGCCCACGCCGCGGATAGATTTCAGCGTGGCGACGTTCGCCTCCACGTCCGCGCCCGGCCGAAGATCGAGGGTTCCATCCGCCAAGGCGCGCGCAATGCTGATAATGGCCTGCGCCCTGGTGGCCACGATTCCCAAGCGCGCGACGCTGGATAGGCGCCGCCGGGCGATATCCGCGGGGCGCGGAAATACGGCACTCAATCCAGGCCCGTCGAAGGCTTGACCGAAAACCGTGGCGAAGCGCCCCGCTAGAGTGCGCGCACCGCGCACCGTAATCTGTTGGCCAAGAATCGCTCGGCAGGCGATGTCGAATCCATCCCTGGCGCCAGGCACACGCAATCCGGGATTGCCCGCGCAAAGCGCGCCCAGAACGTTGCCGATTTCCTCCGGATTGCAGTTAGCGTCCGTCAGATGCCTGACCCGAGCGATTACTTGTGGCAATGCCTTGACCAAGGAATGCGAAACGCGCAATTGCAACGCGGCCTTTTCGCCCAATGGTTGCAGTTGGATCCATCCGAGAAATTCCTGCTCATGGGCCGTGATCCGTATGGTGCGTGCATAACGGGTGTCATCAACTCGCTCGACGCCGTCAACGGCGCGATCGGCCAGAAACCGCAATAACGCCGGCCAATCGTAGGGTGGCCGGTATGCCAACTCGAGCGTGATGCAATCGGCGAATTCCGTGGATGACTTTGGCTGCACCCGGCGAAAGGACCTGGGATTGAGCCGGTAGCGCTGCGCGAACAGCGCATTGAAACGGCGCAGGCTATTGAAGCCGCTTGCCAGCGCCACCTCGGTGATGGGTAATCGTGTCTCGGTCAGCAATCGTTTCGCCATGAGCAAGCGTTGTGTTTGCACGTAGGCCACCGGAGACACTCCGACTTCCTGTTCGAACAAACGGCGAAGGTGCCGGTCGCTCACACCCAAACGCGAGGCCACGTCTTCCAATCGGTTCGCGCCGAACGATGCTTCTTCGAGGTACGCAATGGCGCCGCGCACCAAGCCGGCCGGTCCATTCGATCGCGCCCGCCCCGGCGCGATCTCGGGACGGCAGACCAGGCAAGGACGAAATCCCTTGGCCTCGGCGGCCGCCGCGGTGGAAAAAAAGCTGCAATTCTCAAGCTTCGGCGTCTTGGCCTTGCACACTGGCCGGCAATAGATTCCTGTCGACGACACCGCCACGAAGAAATGCCCATCGAAACGATGATCGCGCGCCTTGATGGCCCGGTAACAAATAGTGGATTCGAGTTGCATGCCGGCATTATGCGCCACGCACTTTCAGCATACTCGCCGTTTTCGGACGGCGAACCGAAGAAAATAAATGGGACTTCGCGGCGAGGTATTGATCCCGCCCTTGACCAAAGGGGGGCTACGTAAAAATCACTTCGCCCCCTTTGGAAACCCCCGAAGTTTGCCCCGCGCCAAGAGCGCGGGGAATGGGAGTTTAAGCCCTCATCAACTGTTGCCGCACGTGCTCGTACATCACGATGGCAGCGGCCACTGCGGCGTTTAGAGATTCGGTGTTCGGGCTCATGGGGATGCGGCAACGATACGTCGCGGCGGCCAGCAATTGTGACGATAAGCCAAGCCCTTCCGCGCCCACGATGACCGCCAGAGGTTCTGATAGCGCCAGCTCGTATAAGCTGTGCTGCGCACGCGGAGCGCAAGCGATGGAGATGCCTGGAAATTGCGTGAGCACTTCCGGCAAATTCATGTTCTCCTGGATGCTTAAGCCCAACTGTGCACCCATTCCACCGCGCAGGCATTTCGGTGACCATGGATCCGCGCATCCAGGCGAGAGATAGACTTGCACGAATCCCGCCGCCAACGCCGTGCGTAGCAAGGCGCCCATATTTCCAGGGTCCTGAATCCCCTCCAATAGAAGCTTTCTCGAACCGCCGAAAGAAGGTCCCTTAGGTATCGGGATAAGCGCCGAGATGCCAACCGGCGTCTCGGCAGGACTCAGCGCGTTGAATAGCACATCTTCCACCAACACGACTTGCCCGGCGGTAACACGGCCGGCGAGCGTGCGAATTTCAGGCTGATCGATCTTCGAGCGCGCCACCGCAAGGTGAATGTGGGATGCTCCCCGGCGATCGAGATAGGTCGCCACCAGATGCGGTCCATCCAGGAGAGTCTCTCCTGCCTCACGCCGCGCGGCGGAAGACTTGAGGAGCTTGCGAAGATGCTTAAGGAATGGATTGTCTCGCGAGGCGATCTGTTTCATGGCCCAAGTCTATCAGGCCATGCCGCCGCGGGCGCTGTTTAAGGCACGAGCGCCGGAGCCTCTTTCACGGGGGGCATGGTGCGCTCGAGGGCGCGTCCCGCCGCGATGCCGATGCGCTTGAAAAGGCCGTAGCGGGTCTCGTCCAGTTCCCGGCTCGCGCGCCCCGCATCGGCGAAGAGAAAATATCTAGGCCTTCCATTGACATGCATGGAGAATGCGAAGAAGTCCCGGCTGGCCAGGCGGCCAGAGAGCGAGGGCGGTATCAATGTCAAGAGCTTGGGGCGTGCAGACTTGTGAGCCCACACCCCTTGTTGGCGTTGCATGACCTGGGCGAAGAGATGGCGGGATTCAAGATCGAAAGATAATTCGTTAGGCAGAAATCCCGCGTCGGTCATCACCACGTGCTTGCATTCCACGCGATTATTGAGCAAGTTCAGTTCGCCCCACCAGAGCCTGCGAAGACCCATTCCCTTCGACAGCGCGAAGAAAACACCCGCCGTGACATTGAGTCCATCACAATGCTGTGGCTCGGCGCCGGTGAGCTGGCCGATCACCTGTTCAACGAGTTCCGATTGGATTTTGCCCAGCAAGGGCGCCGACTCCTGCTCCTCGGGCCAGCTTCCCGGAAGCATAGGTAGCCAGGCGAGCGCGGGACGCACGCCGAAGGTACTCCAGTTGCGCGCCGCGTGCACGCCGGCCCAGCGAATTCTCGCGGTGACTTGGTCCGCTTGGCCGGCCACGAGTTTCTCGATATAAGCCATGTCGTGGGGAATCCCCGCGTCATACCAGCCATGCGCGGAATGGCGCGCAAGCGCCACGGAAAGCGTGACACTCAACACGCGCGGTTTGTCCGCATGACGGTCGTCCAGCAATTGCTGAAGCAGGTTGGGTAAATTCCATTCACGAGCCAGTGCCAGCTCGAGATCCGCCAAGGTAAAGCCGAGCGCCAGGCGCTGTGCGGTGGCGCTGCGCAATCCCGGTTCGTGCCCCACCTTGTGCTCCAGTTTAAGCGCCAGACGAGGCGCGGTGGCCCACAAGAGGAGTTCGGCCAAGTCGTGCAAGAGCGCGCTGATGACGATCTCATCGACTTCCACATCGAAGCGCATTCCGGCGATGGCGCGCGCATAGTGCGCCGCGTGGTCCGCACGGCTCATCACGCCCAAGGCGCCTTGAAGCGCGACGGGGTAAGGTGCCAGCACGTCTTCAATGGCTTTGAGATCCGCGCAATGACTAAAGAAACTTCCCAGCCCGAACATCATCAGCACGCGCTCGACGGTGGTGATCTCCGCCAATTGGCGTTTCGTAATGCGCGATTGAGAGTAGCGCAAGACGCGTAGCGCCATCAAGGGATCTTGCAACACCACCTTCGATACTTCTCGCGCCGTAACATCGTCTTCGCGCGCCTTGAGTCTCGCGAGCCTTTCGATGGTCTTGCGCAGCACGGGTAGATTGCTACCCGATAAGGACCGAACCCAGTCGTTTAGCGAGAGCATGGGTGGCGGCTCACTTTTTCGTCTGCAACTAGACGCGCCAGAGGTAGAGCTTGCGCTTGATGGGACCCGGTACCACAAGGATCTCCTTGGGTGCGACACCCACGACTGGGAACGAATTACTAATGAACAAGGTACCGGGCCGCATCTCGCGGCGCACCTTCTCCCAAAGCGCGTTCATGGGAACTGGGGAGAGAAAGGCATAGACCACGTCGTAACGAGACAGATCCAAGCTCCAGTAGTCCTTCCAGTTCACGCTACAGTTCTTACGCCAGGCAAGGCGCAGCCGGCTGATCCAGTAGGGCAAAGGCGCCAGCTCCACACCCTCGCAAATGAGTGCTGGAAACCGCCGGGCGATGTGCGCCAGAACGCTGCCCGATCCGCTGCCCAGATCGAGGAAGGTCGTCCCCTTCTCACGCTCCAAAATTTCCGCGACCACTTTGCAACCCGCACCACTGGTGAGATAGAGCGGCACTTGAGTCCGGTAAGTGCTCCAGTAGACGAGCCCCAGGGCGGCAAAACCGGCAAGAAACCACTCTGGACCTAAGGCGGAGCCCGTGAAGATCAGCGCCACGGGCACGAACACCACGTTTATCGGCACCCACCATATTGCCAATCCCAGCATCCGGCCCACTTGCGCTGCCACCAGGCCGTGACACAGGGCAGCGCCTAACTCACCCCAGCGATCGGGAATAGGCACAAGCCAAAGCAAGGCAAGGGTCACACAAGCGCCGGCCGCCTGCGCCAGCATGGCCAGTACGACCGGAGGAGCGCGATGCGGCTTGCTCGCGGCCTCAGGGCTTGGCAGGCTCGGATGTGGTGTCATGGGCGAGTTCCTGTTTCGCGACCTCCGTTTGCTTTACCTCGGTGATGTCCGAAACGCTTTGTACATCCTTCGCGTCGATCACACCTCCATCCTTGGCGGCGGCTTCCTCCGCTCTCTTATTCATCACGATGAGGCTCACACGGCGATTGATCGGATTGGCCGGGTCATTGGGGTCTAGCAGGACGTAGGAGGAAAGTCCGATCACGCGCACGATCCGGCCCTCCTCCATGCCACCCGAGATCAATTCTCTTCGCACCGTGTTGGCGCGGTCCGCGGACAACTCCCAGTTGCTATAGCCGCGTTCCCCGCCTACATAACCCACGGAATCCGTATGGCCGGACACACTGATGCGGTTGGGCACATCATTCAGGAATTTCCCGATCTCTCGTACGAGTTCCTTGGTGTAGGGCTGCAATTGCGCGCTGCCGGAGGCGAACATGGGACGGCTTTGCTCGTCCACGATTTGGATTCGCAAGCCCTCCGTGGTCATATCGATCAACAATTGGTTTTTGAACTGACTCAGTATGGGATTGGCCTCGATGGCCGCTTCCATCTTGTCGTAGAGTTCCTTGAGGACCTTCTTTTCCTTTTGGGCAATCTGAGATTCAGTCTGCGCCTCATCGGATGCTTCCCGGCCAGACGTGTTGGGCCCGCGCTTCTGCTGGCCCGTGCTGCGCGTGAGATCGGTGCCGCCGCCTTTAATGATGCTGGTGGCGTCCCCCGCGCCGCTGCCGCCCATCAGGGAAATTTTCAAGGGATTCTTGAAGTGCGAGGAGATGCCTTCACGATCCGCCTTGGTGGTCGATCCCAGCAACCACATCAACAAGAAAAAAGCCATCATGGCCGTGACGAAGTCAGCATAAGCGATTTTCCACGCGCCACCATGGGCGCCACCGCTGACCTTCTTGATGCGCTTGATAACTATCGGTCTTTGGGATTCGTCGCTCACGGCGTGTCGTTAGGTGGGAACTCGCAAGCTTACTTCTTGCGGCTCTTGACCTCGTCCTCCAGTTCCTTGAAAGTCATGCGCTCCGTGGAGAACAGGGTCTTGCGGCCGAACTCCACGGCCACCTGCGGCGCGTAGCCGTTGATGCTGGCGAGCAGCACCACCTTCATGCACTGGTAGATCTTGCTGCCCTCCTCCATTTTTTGTTCGAGCTGGCTGGCAATGGGCGCGACGAATCCGTAGGAGATCAAGATCCCCAGGAAGGTGCCCACCAGCGCCCCGCCGATCATCTTGCCCAAGATGGCCGGGGGCTGGCCCACCGATCCCATCACGTTCACCACGCCCATCACCGCCACGATAATCCCGAAGGCGGGCACCGCATCGGCCACTTTGGACATGACGTGGGGCGCGATATGGGCTTCCTGGTGGTGGGTTTCGATCTCGGCATCCATCAGGGCTTCGATCTCGAGCGCATTGAGGTTCCCTCCCACCATGATGCGCAGATAATCGGTGAGAAACTCCACGGCATGGTGGTTATGAAGAAAGTTCGGATACTTGGAAAAGATCGGACTTGCCTCAGGATTATCGACATCGCCTTCGATGGACATCAAGCCTTCCTTGCGAATCTTGGTGAGCAGCTCGTACATCATGGCCAGCACGTCCATGTAAAACGACTTGGTGTAGGCCGAGCCTTTGAACAACGCGGGCAGCGCCGCCAAGGTGGCCTTGATAGCCTTGGTGCCGTTACCGGCCACCATCCCGCCGATCATGAGCCCGAAGATAGCCATATATTCCGCCGGCACCCATAAGGCGGCCAGGGAACCGTGGAGGGCGTAGGTCCCCACCGATGCCGCCAATATGATCACGTAACCGATTATGAGAAACATCTCGTATCCCTAGAAGCCCGCCCCGCGCCGCCAAGGCGCCGGTCGCCGTGAGGCCGCTAAAAGCGGACATAGTCCTTTGTTTTTGGTGAGATTCAGGACATTGGCATCGCAAGCAATGCCCTGCATCGCCCGCGTTAGGGCGGGCGATGCAGTTAACGGAAGGAGACGATTGGGACTTTAGAGAAACAAGCGGCCGGCCAAGCCCGCTTGCGATGCGAAAGCGCGCAGACTAGGCTGCGGCTTCTTCGATACGAGAAGCGCGCTTGCGCTCGTGCTCTTTCAGATAACGCTTGCGGATACGAATGGACTTAGGTGTCACTTCGACCAACTCATCATCGGCGATGAATTCCACGGCGTATTCCAAGTTCAACTGGATGGGCGGTGTCAGGGAGATGTTCTCGTCCTTGCCCGCGGCGCGAATGTTGGTGAGTTGTTTTTCCCGCACGGGATTCACCACGAGATCGTTGTCGCGCGCGTGGATACCCACGACCATGCCTTCGTAAACGGGATCGTTGGGCTTGACGAACATGCGTCCCCGCGGATCGAGCTTCCATAGGGCATAAGCCACGGCCACGCCATCGTCCTGAGAAATCAGAACTCCGTTGCGGCGTTGGGGCATCTCGGGTTTGAGAGGACCGTACTCATCGAATACGTGGGAGAGCAATCCCGTACCGCGGGTGAGGTTGAGAAACTCGTTTTGAAAACCGATCAGCCCGCGCGCCGGAATGATGTAATCCAAGCGAGTTCGGCCTTTTCCGTCCGGCTGCATGTCCTGCAAATCGCCCCGGCGCGTGCCCAGAGCTTCCATCGCCGCACCTTGGTGGGTGTCCTCTAAATCAACGGTGAGCAGTTCGTAGGGCTCGCAACGCTGCCCGTTAATCTCCTTGTACAGCACCTGCGGACGAGACACGGCGAGCTCGTAGCCTTCGCGGCGCATGTTCTCGATCAAGATGGTGAGGTGCAATTCGCCCCGGCCCGAGACGCGAAACACATCCGCATCGGCCGTATCTTCCACGCGCAGCGCCATGTTGGACAAGGTCTCGCGATAGAGCCGCTCACGAACCTGCCGGCTGGTGACAAACTTGCCTTCCCGTCCCGCCAGGGGCGAGGTATTCACCTGGAAATTCATGGTGAGCGTAGGTTCATCCACGGTTAGCATGGGCAAGGCCTGCGGCCGCTCCGGGTCGGTGACGGTGCAACCCAGGGTCAGATCCTCGATCCCCTGGATCAACACGATGTCGCCCGCCACGGCCTGCTCCACGGGGACGCGCGCAAGGCCGGAAAACCCGAAGAGCTGAGTAATGCGTGCTTTCTTCGGCGCCGCCTCTCCCGCCATCAACAAAACCTCCTGCGGAGAGCGTAGAGTCCCGCGCTCCACCCGCCCCACACCGATGCGGCCGATGTAGGTGGAGTAGTCCAAGGCACTGATCTGAAGCTGTAGCGGTGCGCTCGCGTCGCCATCGGCGGCGGGCACATGCTTGATGATGGTCTCGAATAAAGCCTTGAGGTCGTCATTGGGTTTGGCCAGATCCAAGGTCGCCCAGCCTTGCAGCGCCGAGGCATAGACCACAGGGAAATCCAACTGGTCCTCGGTGGCACCCAGCCGGTCGAATAAATCGAAGGTTTGATTGACCACCCAGTCCGCGCGCGCACCATGACGGTCAATCTTGTTGATGACCACGATGGGCTTCAACCCGCGAGCCAGGGCTTTGCGCGTGACGAAGCGCGTCTGGGGCATGGGACCTTCTACGGCATCGACTAGCACCAGCACGCCATCCACCATGGACAGCGCGCGCTCCACCTCCCCGCCGAAATCGCGGTGGCCAGGTGTGTCCACGATATTGATATGCACGTCGCCGTAGTCCACCGCCGCGTTCTTGGCCAGGATGGTGATGCCGCGCTCGCGCTCTATGTCATTGCTATCCATGATGCGCTCCGCCACATGCTGATGTGCCTCGAACACGCCGGCTTGGCGGAGCATCTTATCCACCAACGTGGTCTTGCCGGGGTCGACGTGGGCGATGATGGCGATATTGCGTACGGAGCGGAGCATGGTGATCTTCAAGGGGTGAGGCAAAAGGGCGCGGATTCTAACATGGGGTCTGTTGCAAGCCCGCTGCAGTGGGCAGCACTCCGAGCAGCTTGTAGGCCAGGGGCTCGCCCTACCTCACATGCCGCTCGAGGAATCCGTCCACCGCCGGCCAAAACCGGGGGTGTTGCGTCAGATCGTTGTGGTCCGCCCCTTCCAACAGATGCAGTTGGGTCTCACCGCTCCACGCGTCGCGCAAGCGCACAGAGTGCTCAGGGGGATCCACGTTATCCAAGGACCCCACCATGGCCAGCATGGGTGTGGTGATCGACGGCGCGTGCGATAAGGAATCGAAGGGATGGCGCATCAGGAGCGCGACCGGTAGCCATGGGTACACGCGCGCCGCCACCGCCGTCAGGGTGTCGTAGGGGGAGACCAGCACGACGGCACGAACCTTCCGCTGGGAAGCGACATAGGTGGCCATGCCCGTACCGAGACTGCGTCCCATCAATAGAATTCGATCGCGATCCACCTCGGGCCTCGCGGCCAGCGCGTCATAGACGGCGATCCCATCGGCCAAGAGTGCGCGCTCGGAGGGTTCGCCCTCGCTCAAACCATAGCCTCGATAGTTCACCAGCGCGATTCCCATGCCGGGGTAACGGGAGAGCTCGCCAAGCATTCCCGTCACTTCCTCGGCGTTCCCGCCAAAGTAAATGATCCATGGCGCAGTTCCGGGCGCGCGCGCCTTCCGGGACCATCCATGCAGATGCACGCCATCCTTTGTGGATAGCTTCCATTCTTCGGCGCCCAACCCGCGCGCGAGCGCCTGGACTTCGGGCGGGAGCGGCTGGCGCAAGAAAATCATGGAATCCTGGGCGAACCAAAGCAGCGTGCAAATGCCAAGGTACAACAGCGCGGCAACCAACAAAGCGAGTGTCATCATCCTCATCATCTCAAACCGTGCGAAAAATCTCCATGGGCGGTGTACGCGCGATGCGATAAGTCCCCGCCAGGCCCGCCACCAGGACGCCCAGCGCTCCTACACATAGGCCCGCCAGCCAAACCGCCGGGTTCGCATGAAAGCTCACGTTGAGCACGCGCTGTGCGATGAAATATCCCACGACTGTGGCACCCAGCGCGGCCAGCGCGCCGGAGAGAGCGCCGATGACGGCGAACTCCGCTGCTTGTGCCGCGCGTAGTTGCCTTGTGGTCGCGCCCACCGTGCGCAGCACCGCCGCATCGTAGATGCGTTCATCGTGAGTGGCATGAATGGCGGCGAAGAGCACGACGAGCCCGGCAATCAAACCAAAGCCAAACACGAATTCGACCGCCTTCACCACTTGGTCCATGATGCGCTGCACCTGGGCCAAGACGGTTTCGACATCGATGACCAATATGTTTGGAAAGCGCTTGACCAAGCGGTCCATGAGGGCGGATCGCGCTGCTGGTACATGAAAGGCGCTGACATAGGTGGCGGGAAAGGTCTCCAGGACGCCTGGCGGGGCAACCACGAAGAAGTTCACACGAAAGGAATCCCATTCCACCTTGCGCAAGGATGTGACCCGCGCTTCCAAACGGGCACCCGCAATGTCGTAGACGAGGGTGTCGCCTAGTCGAATGTTTAAAGTTGTCGCCAGCCCATCTTCCACGGAGAACTGCGCTCGCCCGCGATCCGTGTCCGAGAACCAAGCACCCGACAAGATTGCGTTGTCCTGTGGCAGGCGCTCGGCCCATGACAAGTTGAACTCCCGGTCCATGAGCCGCTTCGCGCGATCCTCGGTGAAACTCGCTGAGCTGAGCGCGCGGCCGTTGATGCCCACCAGGCGGCCGCGCACCATGGGATAGAGCGCCGGCGCGGACATTCCCTCGCCGCGGAGAAATTCGCCGATACCCGCCACCTGTTCGGGTTGCACATTCACCAAGAAGCGGTTGGGCGCGTCGGCGGGAAGGCTGCGCTTCCAACTCTCCAGAAGATCGGCGCGCGTCATGGTCAAGAG
>JBKKAO010000335.1:0-5119 GCA_046714645.1 Burkholderiales bacterium
ATATTAGCCGGGTTTGCCCCAGTGTCGCCGCACCGAGCAGTACAAGCGTTTTGTCTTGAGGCTCCGGACGCGCCAGGGTGCGTTGGCTGCGCACCACCACGTAGTCCACGCTCCAACCGTGGCGCGCCAGTAGGCCGCCAGCGGCATATTCCATCGCCACAAAATTACGATCCCCGTTCATCACGGCGTCCCTGACTTGCAAAATGGCCTGCCGCAAGCGAATGGCTTCTTTCCTTTGTTCGGCGGATAGGTAGCGGTTGCGCGAGGACAGCGCCAGCCCATCCTCCGCACGTATGGTTTCCGCCGGGATGATGCGAATCGGCAGCAAAAATTGGTCAGTCATGTGGCGTATGATCGCCAGTTGCTGGTAGTCCTTCTTGCCAAAAACCGCAACCTGAGGTTGGACAATGTTGAAGAGCTTGAGCACCACGGTGGCCATGCCGCGAAAGTGCCCCCGGCGGAAACGGCCTTCGAGCACGTTGGCTACTTTGGGTAGATCCACATAGAAGACTTGCGGTTCAGGGTAGATTTCCTTTTCGTCCGGCGCGAATACGTTGGTGTTGCCCCGGGCTTTCAGCTTTGCGCAGTCTTCCTCGAAGGTGCGAGGATACTTGTCGAAGTCATCGCCCTGGCCGAACTGAAGGCGGTTGACGAAGATCGTCGTGACCACGCAGGAGGCTTGTTCACGGGCCAAATCAACGAGGCTTAGGTGGCCCTCATGAATGTTGCCCATCGTGGGTACGCAGCCGACCTGTTTTTCGGCGGCCAAACGTTGCCTGAGTTCTCGGACTGTATGGATGACTTCCATTGCAAACGCCGCCTATGAGGGCTGCCTCGCTAGAGGCAATGCTGAATCTGTTTCTAACTTCCCAGGTTGAAGAATTCCCTGGGACCGCGCATTTCTGTGATGCGGCGCAACAGTAAATCAAAATCCCCTACACGATCAACAAAATTTAGACGGGTGCTGTTGATGATGAGCAAGGGTGCGGCCGTATATTCGTGGAAGTACCGGCTATAAGCATCGCTCAAGCGGCGCAGATAGTCCTCGGAGATGGCGTTTTCGTAGTCTTTCGCCCGGCGCCGAACCCGGTCTAAAAGGGTGGCCGTGGGCGCTTGCAGGTAGATCACGAGGTCCGGTACCGGTACTTGGAGCGAGAGATGCTGGAAGATCTGCTGGTAAAGTCCAAGCTCCGCGTCCCCCAAGGTGAGCTGGGCAAAGAGCGCGTCCTTGTCGAAGAGAAAATCCGCCACCGTGCGCTGCTCGAAGAGATCGCGCTGTTTGAGCCCGCTGACTTGGTTGACCCGCTGAAACAGAAAGAACAGTTGCGTAGCCAGGGCGTGCCGCTGCGGGTCTTGGTAGAAACCGCCCAAGAAGGGGTTTTTCTCCGGATCTTCCAATAGCAGGTCGGCTCCGGCGCGCTCGGCCAGTTTGCGCGCCAGCGTGGTTTTGCCCGCGCCGATAGGGCCTTCGACGACGATGTAACGCAAGCGCTCAGGCAACATGAAGTGGCGTCACTCCTTGATTCGGTAGCTTTGACAACAGTTGGCTAGTGCGCCCATGGCCTGGGATCACGCTATCGGGCGCGATCTCGTTTAAGGGAAACAACACAAAGGCGCGTTCGTGCATGCGCGGATGAGGAATGATCATGCTTGGGTTATGGGATACGAGGTCGTCGTACAGCAGCAAGTCTAGGTCGAGCGTACGCGGACCGTTTTTTTCGCGCCGCACTCTGCCATGACGCTGCTCGATGCGATGCAGGTCGCCGAGCAATTCTTCCGGAGACAATTCCGTGCGAAGCTTCACCACCGCGTTCACGAAATCGGGTTGGTCTTGAATGCCGAGGGGTGCGGTGCGATAAAGGGATGATTGGGCGAGTAGGCCACTTCGGGGAATGCGCGACAACTCGGCGATCGCTTGCCGTATCCGCCCCATGGCATCGCCCACGTTAGCACCCAAGCCAACAAACACCCGCTCCCCGCCCATAGCACTCTAGGCGGTGGAGGGAATATCGGCCGGAGACTTCTCCCCCGGTGAACGACGCCGGCGGCGGCGCTTACGCGGGGCATGGTCCGCCTGCAACATGCCTTCGCGTTCCTCCAGCGTGGCATCTTGAAAACGTGTCCACCACTGGCCGAGTTCTTGGTCCGCCTCCCCCGCCTCGCAGCGCAGCACCAGGAAATCGTAGCCTGCGCGGTAACGCGGATGCTCGATCAAACGGTAGGGCCTGCGGCCCGAGCGATGCTCGAAGCGCGCCTGTAGCGTCCACAGGTCTTTCATATCCGTGGTGAAGCGCCGCGGGATGGCGAGGCGCTCCACCTGGGCATCGATGATGGAATTCATGGCCTCGTGCAGGGCAGGGATCTCCCTCACTCCCTCGCTCATGGCTTTGCGCCACGCGCCCAGCACTTCATGCCAGAGCAGCGCCGCGAATAAAAACCCGGGGGACACGGGCTTATCATCCAGCACGCGATCATCGGTTTTTTCCAACACCAACATGATGAAGCGCTCGCCCAAGGGTTGTTCCAGAATGAGGTCGATCATGGGGAGTAGGCCGTGGTGCAGTCCCTCTGCACGAAGCTTTTCCAAGGATGATTTCGCGTGGCCGGACAACAGGAGTTTCAACATTTCCTCGAACACGCGCGCCGGCGGAACATTGGACATCAACTCCGCCATGGCGCGAATGGGCGCCTTGGTACCCGGTTCGATATCGCCGTCTAATTTAGCCGCCATGCGAACGGCGCGCAGCATTCGAACGGGGTCTTCCCGATAACGGTCCTCCGGCACCCCGATCATGCGGATGGTTCGCGTCTTGACGTCCGAGAAACCGTTGCAGTAATCGATGATTTGCTCGGTGGACGGATCGTAGAAAAGCGCGTTGACCGTGAAATCGCGGCGCAAGGAATCCTCCTCTTGCGAGCCGAAAACGTTGTCGCGAAGAATGCGGCCCTGTTCATCTCGCACTTGCGATGCGTCTCCCCCATTTCCGCTACCGCGAAAGGTGGAAACTTCGATGACTTCGTCGCCGAAGGGCACATGCACGAGGCGAAAACGCCGGCCAATGATGCGCGCCCGGCGAAACACGCTTTTGACTTGCTCGGGCGTCGCGTCCGTGGCCACGTCAAAGTCCTTGGGCACCAGCGAGGCTAGGAGGTCGCGCACCGCACCGCCCACGACGTAGGCCTTGTAGCCTTTTTCTTGAAGGCCTTGGATGGTCCTGCGCGTGGCAGAGCTAAGGCGGTCTCGCGTTAATCCGTGCTCGGAGACCTCGATGACACGCGGGCCTTGCTGCCGCCGGCTTCCGATAGAGCGCACTCGGTTTAGTAACTTCTTCAGCATTGAAAACACGATACAAGATGGAACGGAAAATCCGTTCCATTTAGCGTAGGGAAATAATCATCCAGTCCTTCTTAATGGCGTGATCCTTCAGCGTTTCATCGGGATCTACCGCAACCGGGTGACTCACTTTGGAAAGCAGGGGAATATCGTTGAGCGAATCGCTATAAAACCAAGTCTCGGAAAAAGACTCCCAGGGCAACTCTCGCTCCGCCAGCCAAGCATCCAGCCGCGTGATCTTACCCTCTCGGAAGGAAGGCGTTCCTCGCACCTTTCCGGTGAAACTGCCATTGAGTTCCTCGGGTTCGGTGGCGATGAGATGCTCGATGCCAAACTCGCGGGCGATGGGCCCCGTCACGAAACTATTGGTTGCCGTGATGATCACGCGCGCGTCATGCCGGTGTCCGTCCACCAAGTCGCGCGCCTTCTGGGTGATGATGGGCGTGATGCGGGTCTCCATAAACTCAGTGTGCCACTGTTTGAGTTGCTCGTTGGAATGGCGGGACAAGGGCATGAGCTGAAAATCCAGGAACTCGTGGATATTCAGAGTCCCCGCCTTGTATTGGTCGTAGAACTTCTGGTTGCGCGCTTCGTATAGCTCACGGTCCACCACGCCTTGGTCCATCAGAAACTGCGCCCACTCGAAATCGCTATCTCCGGACAGAAGAGTGTTGTCGAGGTCGAACAGTACAAGCCGCATGAATGAGCAGAGGTCAGCGCGAAGGGAAGGTGTAAATCAGATCCCCGGACTTGCCAAAGGGCAGGTGGGGTGAGAAGGGCAAGGAGTATAGCGCAAGTCACTGAATTGCCGGCTATCTGTGTGCATGAAGGCACTCTCGTAGCAGAGGAAGGGTTACCGCACGCTTTAGCTTCACGGATAAACGATTCAGAGCATCGAGCGTGCTCAACAAGGCGGGCATGTCCCTCGGGCAATGCCGTAACAGGTAGGCTCCCGCGTCAGGGGGCAGCTCAAACCCGAGGTGATGCGCACGAGCGTATAGGGCCGCGAGCTTTTCCGCATCGGACAGCGGCAACAGGCGAAACACCAATCCGGCGCCCAAGCGGCTGCGCAGATCCTCCCGAAGAGCCAGAGAAGCAGGGGGAAGATCACCGCTGGCCAATAAATGGCCCACCCCCGCCAAGGCATCCCGCGCCACGGAAAACAATGCTTCGGCTTGCGCGCCGGTTAAGGCCTCAACGCCGTCCACCACCTTGAGCGCATTGGAGTGAGTCTCGGCGGCGCTCATGGTGGCCCCGAGTAGGTGGGACCGGCCGCATCCGGGTTCCCCCCATAGATAAACCACGCGATCCGGGGCCTGCCCTTTCGCCAGGGCGCGCAAGGTCTCCACCACCTCGATATTGCGGCCCGGGACAAAGTTGTCCAGGCCCGGCTCGGGCGGTGCCCACAAATCGAGAATCAGTTGGTCCATCAATCCTGATACAAGCTACCCGCCTTGTACCGACGCACGAAGAAACGCATCAAGACCAAGAAGGCGGCGGCGAAGGGCACGGCCAGGAGCACGCCCACAAAACCCAGCAGTTGACCGAAAGCCATGATGGCAAACACGACGCCCAAGGGATGCAATCCGATGCGATCCCCCACCAGCTTCGGGGTCAGCACATAGGACTCCAGCGCCTGGCCCACCGCGAACACTGCCCACACGCCTAGTACCGCGCCCAGGGCTTGAAATTGCGTGACCGCGGCGAAGGTTCCCAGCAGTACTCCTATGGCGAAGCCCAAATAAGGTACAAAACTGAGCATACCGGCGAGCAGTCCAATGGACA
>JBKKAO010000336.1:0-4236 GCA_046714645.1 Burkholderiales bacterium
GATCTCTAGGGCTCACCGCTCCATGAACACGTATTCGTGTTGCGCGTCGCGCGTGACTAACGCCCGCTTGCCCTCCCGCTCCGACACCACGAAATCCAGGCCGATGATGTCGGGAGGAATGATTTCGCGAAGTTAGTAATCTAACTTGGTCCCCACGGGGGTTTGCGGGCGATATTTCAGCCTTCGCCTCGAGAATCGAGGTCCCCTTAGAAGCCTGGCAGCGAGCCGCTTAGGCCTGCCGCTTCCCCAAGATTATCAACTCTGTTTCTCGTAGGGAACTCGTACCGAACGCTTTTTCGGGGGGCCCAGCCACGTAGGTCTTTACATAAACTATCGATCCAACCACGCTTTCAACTCCGACGCGGAGCTGCACCTTCGCAGACCCTCCTCAGCCCATTCGAGCGTAACGGGATTGTCGCTGTAGACCACGAAAGGCGTGCAGACCACTGCGATGGCGTTGCCAAAAGCAGTGAAGTCAAAATTGTCGCCCTTGTCACGAAGGAGATCGGCCGTAATCTCAAGCCAGTCTCTAACTCCATCGTCAACACGCGTCTGAACGTTGCGGACCACGCGAAACTCGCCCCGATCATATTCGCGGTCGTATATGACGCTTTTGCAGGAGACTAAGAGCAAAGAACCCTCCTTGGCGCCGATAGCGTCTACGTCTGTAATAGCGCGGCCGTTCCTCCGTAGAGTCTTTCGCCCGATTGCGGCCAATGGCGGCGGAGGCTTCCAAGCGGTTCGATCCACGATCCCTTGAACCTGATCCTCAAACGCTCCAGCGCGGCTGTTGGCCAAGTCCGACATGGTTCTGTCTATCTCTCCCGCGTGCAGCAAGGCCCGACTCAACGAAGAGAAGTCCACTAGGGTGCCTGCACGTCGAGTCCTGTTTGATGAACTCGACGGTGCCGCCCTTCCGAAAGGAAAGGGTCTTGCCTGACACGCTGAATTCTTGACCATTCTTTGCCCAGGTCAACGCTTCAGCAAGTGTGGTGTCATATCCCAGCGTGGTGCGGTGGTCGCCCGCGAACATGGAGTCGGGCAACCGGCGCAAGTACCAAAGCCATCGGGCAGGGCTGTACATCTTCACGTGCGCGTGAACCTGTGCCTCCACCAATTGAATAAGCGTAGCCAATAGGTCGGCCGCTTCCTTCCCGGAGTACAGGCCAAGGGGGACGCTGGCCCTCCTTAGCGCATCTGCTAGAAGTCGAGCGTGCTGCTCGCGCGCAATGCGTTCCCAATTGATGCGCACGCAAAGCTGCGCCAATTCAAGCAAAGGTTGATCTCGAATCGTAGGCGGCGGCCCCGCCATATGGAATGGATCTTCGACCATCCTGATAATCAGTCGGAATTACCCGTTGGAAGGCCGGAGAGATCTAAGCCGGGGGAAGAGTGAGGCGGGAAGCCTAAGGGGCGAGCATAGGACATCAATTTGCCCCAGTTAAGCCCCGAGCCCCAAGGGCTCGCTCAATTCTACGAAGAAAGGGCCCTGCGTAGGTTCTTTAGTAGCACCTCTGCTTCTTCAATTCGGCTGAGGACATCTGAGCGCCCCTTCAGTCCCTCAAGAGCAGTCCAAGGCACGTGCTTCATGGCGTCAATGGCGGCATCAAGCTCAGTGACTAGTCCCGACTTTTTCTCGCTCGGCGCTAGTCGCAGGGCCGCGGATTCGAGGTCCCCCTGATCGCTCAGAAAGTGCGCCTTGGCGACCGGATCGCGGATGATCGTGCGGAGCTTGCGCAGGTCCTTCGAGTTGGTTATCCGCCTCTGGTTCACCTTCTTGACCACCGCATCGACAACGGAGGGCGAAAGCAACTTTTTACTCACGCCCATCAACTCCCTCGCCCAGGTGATGGCCACGGCAGGCTCGCGCAGGTTCGTGAATTTCTCGGACAGTTCGAATACCTCTACAAGTTTGTCCAGCTCGCGGACGGTGACTCCCAAGATGTTTGCGGCGCTGGCTCGCCCGACAAGCTCCACGAGCCGGTACGCAACCATCTCCTTCTCTTTGGCGTCCCACTCCTTGCGCTGTCTGTGGATATATATCCAAACGCGCAGCCTCTCCTCCTCTGAGAGAGTGCGGTCCGTAACCTCGGCGGGAACTTGGCGATACTGAGTCTTTAAATTTACGGGCGCAGGCAATATTGTCAATGCCACCTATGGACTAAGCGTAACCTCGAACAGGACTTCTCCAGTGGATGGAATACTCGAAGCAGTCGGTGTGACGGAGAACGTGTAGACCCCCGGCGCGAGGGTCTGCGCCACGCAAGCGTCACGTCCCTCGGCAGCCTGATGGCGAATGAGGCTGTAGAAATCGAACACTGGCTTTTGAGACGAATTGCTCGCCAGGCAGAAATTGAATCCTGCGTCACCGTTTACATCGGTGATCAAGTCGCGCCCTTGGCTATCAAATAGCCGGACCCTTGGCGCATCGAGGTATGACTGCGTGACACCAAGCGTCCCCAACGAATTTCCGCGGACAAGGATATAAACGACGGAACTGCTGGCGATCTCAAATCCGCCATAGAGTGTGGCCGCTTGCGCCACTGTCGCGCGCGATCCAAGAGTCTTGGTGATAGACCCGCCACCGCCACCCAAGGTCACTTCAAACAGCACCTCGCCCACGTTCGGCGTACTCACCGCTGAGTCCGTGGTCACGCCGGGCGTACTGGGTGTGACGGAAAACGTGTATGGCCCGGGTGCAAGAGTCTGCGCGATGCAACCATCCCGATCATGCGCAGGTTGCCCGCGAACGTTTTGGTAGTAGTTCACAACCGGTGTCGCGGAAGTGGAGCTGGTGGAGCAACCATTGAAGCCAGCCCGGCCTCCCTGATCCGACACCATGTCCTGCCCTTGACTGTTGTAGATCCGTACGCGCGGAGCATCAAGAAAACCTTGAGTGACTCCAAGAGTTCCCAATGAATTGCCGCGAACGAGTATGTACACCAGAGCGCTATTTACAAGCTCGAACCCGCCATAGAGCGTGGCGGTTGTCGAAACCGTCGCACGCGATCCCAGCGTCTTCGCGCTGGCCCCGCTGCCTGGCGGAGGGGGAGCTGGGGCGGCAATCACCCAAAGGGTGGTCCCGGCCGAGCCGTCCGGGTCTCCCGAAGAAGATTCAAAGGCGATCTTGGCGCCATCGGGAGACCAGGAGGGGGCGCCGTCGTAGCCGCTGAAGCGGGTGACTCGTGTTGACGCACCGCCGGCTGCGGGAACGACAAAGATGTTGGCAATCCCCGCTCCTCCCGTCTCGTTGGAGCTGTAGACGATCCGGGAACCGTCAGGAGAGAACGAGGGGTCGGTCTCATCGAACGTTGCGCTGTTCGTCACGTTCGATTGCCCGCTCCCATCTGGGTTCATGGTCCAAATGTCCCACTGTCCACCCGCCTGCCTCTGAAAGACAATCTTGTTTCCCGCGGGCGACCAAACCGGTTGGCGCGAATCAGTGGCGGTATCGGTGAGCGCGGTATAGGGTCCGCTCCCATCCACTTTGTAGGTAAAGATCACACCGTTATCTACGACATCTATCCCATGCGATTCAAAGACGATTGTTTGACCGTCAGGGGAAAGGGATGCCTCGAAGACCGCCTTATCAGGACGGGAAGTGATCTGGGTCTCCGAGCCATTAGGGCCATTTTCGCCAATCGTCCAAGCCTCGTCATGCGGGGCACGCGAGGAGGTAAAAACAATCTTGTTGGTCGTTCCATTCCAGGTGGATGTCGCTCCCGATCCGGGCAGGTTCACATTGGCGCTTCCATTGGAGACCAGCGTTCTCACGGAGAGACCCGCCAGGGTCACGATCAGTAGATCGGCAGGCTCCGCGTTGTAACCATTTACCCAGCGCGTGAAGAGGAGATTCAAGCCATCCGGCGACCAAGCAGGATTCTGATGGCTGCCGGAGGTAGAAACCGCAACTTGCGTGGCCCCGTCGGTCCGCGCGGCTACCGCTCCCCCTCCTCCCCCGATGCCAATTGCGATGGACCCGACTGCGGCAAGCCAACCGGCGCCACGTATCACCGTCGCGATTCGCTCAATGCCCGTTCGCAGGCTCATAGGGTGCCTCCTCGGTGTAGACCTGTCGCACGGTACGCCCAACGACGAGTTATTGCTTTAGCCGATCCTGCGAAGGTTTCGCGACACCACTGCGACACGGCAAAGAAAAAGGGGCTACGGTTTCCAGTAGCCCCTTGTGAGCGACCCGACACATAGGTAACAGAACGTACCGGACACATGGGTAAC
>JBKKAO010000337.1:0-5793 GCA_046714645.1 Burkholderiales bacterium
ACTGTAACGCCACGACCGCGTCGCACGCGCTCGGGAATCATCATTGGTCGCAATACTCCATCGGCGCCGCGCTTGCCGCCCGAACACGCCGACAGCCGCCAGCATAACTACCACCACATAATTCGCATCTCCTCGAAGCTTAACCTTAGCCACGAGGCGATATTGACGCAGATCACGGACGAACCCAGCAACCTCATACTATTAAAACCTATGGAATACAATGGATGGGAGCTTGACGAACACAGAGGAGACTGATGTGACGGCACGCGCGATCCTCGTCATCAACGCGGGTTCGTCGAGCATTAAGTTCGCTCTCTTCGGATGGGACCGGCAGTTGACGGACTCCGCGGTGCTTCATGGTCAGATCGACGGGATCGGAGAGCGGCCGCGGTTCACGGCGCGCGATGGGCAGGGCGATTGGCTAGGCACGCCTGGCATTCCCTACACGACTAGGCAAGATCACGATCCGCACGGCGAGGCACTCCGATATCTGCTCGAATGGCTGGCGCTGCACGCGGCGCGCTGGCAAGTGGCAGCAGCCGGGCATCGTGTCGTGCATGGCGGCGAGAGCTACTCGGAACCAGTATTGATAACGGATCAGACCCTCTCATACTTGGAAACGCTAGTACCGCTAGCGCCGCTACATCAACCCCACAATCTCGCCGCGATATATGCCCTGCGGCGCACCGCGCCTGCATTGGCGCAAGTGGCATGCTTCGATACGGCCTTTCATCGTTCGCAACCCGCGATCGCACAGATGTTCGCGCTGCCCCGGGAATATACCGAGGCGGGCATCAAGCGCTATGGCTTTCACGGCCTGTCCTATGAGTACATTGCGGGCGTGCTACCTGACTATCTTGGGGAGCACGCTGGTGGCCGGGTCGTGGTGGCTCACTTGGGTGCCGGGGCTTCCATGTGCGCCATGCGAGGACGCGAAAGCGTGGCGTCCACCATGGGCTTTACGGCACTCGACGGTTTGATGATGGGCACCCGTTGCGGAAATCTTGATCCGGGTGTAGTGCTTCATCTGCTAAAGCATTACGGCATGAATGCACAGGCTATCGAAGACCTCCTCTACCACCGCAGCGGTCTGTTGGGGGTTTCCGGCTTGAGTGGCGATATGCGCGTGCTCCTGCAGAGCGAACAGATTCACGCCCGTACCGCGGTCGAGCTCTTTGTATATCGCGCCAGCCGCGAGTTGGGTTCACTCGTGGCCGCCCTCGGGGGGCTCGATGCACTAGTCTTTACCGGTGGCATCGGCGAGAACGCCGCAGCTGTGCGGCAGCGCATAGGCCGTGAAGCCCATTGGCTCGGCGTGCGCCTGGATGAGACCGCCAATGCCGCCAACGCCAGGCGAATCAGCCTACCCGACAGCGCAGTCACGACTCTCGTCATCCCAACGAATGAGGAGTGGATCATCGCCCAGCACACCACCGCCTTGCTCAACTCCCGCGACAACAGCGACGAGCAGCGCGACCGTTTGGAAGTCAAGGAGAAGCCGCTATGAAACACTCACGCAGCGCAGAGCCCTCACACCAGTCCTCGCAATCTCCATTGACGAAGAGCGATCTACAGAAGATCAACGCCTACTGGCGGGCCGCCAACTACTTGTCCGTGGGGCAAATCTACCTACTGAGCAACCCCTTACTTAAAGAACCGCTCACGATCGAGCACGTCAAGCCGCGGCTTCTCGGTCATTGGGGCACCGCACCCGGGCTCAACTTCATTTACGCGCACCTGAATCGCGTGATCAAGGCGCGCGATCTGAATGTGCTTTACGTGACGGGTCCGGGGCACGGCGGTCCGGCATTGGTCGCCAACACCTATCTCGAAGGTAGCTATAGCGAACTCTACCCCGAGATTTCGCGGGACGCCGAAGGCTTGCGCAAGTTATTTCGCCAGTTCTCCTTCCCCGGCGGGATTCCCAGCCATACCGCACCGGAAACGCCCGGATCCATTCACGAAGGCGGTGAGTTGGGCTATTCCCTCTCCCATGCCTTTGGCGCCGTCTTCGACAATCCGGACTTGATCGCATGTTGCGTGGTGGGCGACGGCGAAGCGGAGACCGGACCGCTTGCCGCTGCCTGGCACTCCAATAAATTTCTCAACCCGGTTCGCGACGGCGCTGTATTGCCCATCCTTCACTTGAACGGCTACAAAATTGCCAATCCGTCGGTACTGGCGCGCATCGGCCATGCCGAGCTGGAGAGCCTGTTCATTGGCTACGGCTACAAACCCTGCTTTGTCGAGGGCTCCGACCCTGAGGTCATGCATCAACGGATGGCGGCGGCCATGGACACCGTCACGGCGAAAATCGCGACCATTCAACAAGAGGCTCGCAGCACCGGCCGGGCAATACGTCCACGTTGGCCCATGATCGTGCTGCGCACACCTAAGGGCTGGACCGGGCCAAAGCTGGTTGACGGTTTGAAGACAGAAGGTTCATGGCGATCCCATCAAGTGCCATTCGCCGAGGTGCGGGAGAATCCAGAGCACTTGAAGTTGCTCGATGATTGGCTGCGAAGCTATGGGCCCGGCGAGCTATTCGATGAGAACGGAACGCTTAGGGCTGAATTGGCGGAACTCGCGCCAAGCGGGAACAGGAGGATGGGCGCGAACCCTCACGCCAATGGCGGCGTCCTGCTCAAAGACCTGATCCTTCCCGCGTTCAAGGACTATGCGGTTGACGTCCAGGAACCCGGACTAGCGCAGGCCGAGGCAACCCGCGTCATGGGGACGTTCTTGCGCGATGTCATGAAGCTCAACGAAAAGAACCGGAATTTCCGCGTCGTGGGGCCCGACGAGACGGCGTCCAATCGATTAGGGGCATTGTTCGAGGTGACCGAGCGGACCTGGGTAGCCGAACACCAAGCGGACGATGACCACCTCGGGCCGGAGGGCCGGGTGATGGAGATCTTGAGCGAACACACCTGCCAGGGGTGGCTGGAAGGCTATCTCCTGACCGGCCGCCACGGGCTGTTCTCCTGCTACGAGGCCTTCATTCATATCATCGACTCCATGTTCAACCAGCATGCCAAGTGGCTCAAGGTCGTCAGCAAGGAAGTGCCGTGGCGGCGCCCCATCGCATCGCTGAACTATCTGCTCACCTCGCATGTGTGGCGGCAAGACCACAATGGTTTCTCCCATCAGGATCCCGGTTTCATCGATCACGTGGTCAACAAGAAGGCCGACATCATTCGTGTTTACCTGCCGCCGGACGCCAATACGCTGCTGTACGTGACGGACAAGTGCTTGCGCAGCCGCAATCTGGTCAATGTTATCGTGGCGGGCAAGAATCTTCAGCCTCAATGGCTCGATATGGACAGCGCGGTGAAGCATTGCTCGGCGGGCATCGGCATCTGGGAATGGGCCAGCAACGATCGTGGTGGCGAACCCGATGTGGTTATGGCCTGTGCGGGTGACGTGCCGACCATCGAAACGCTCGCGGCGGCGGACCTGCTACGCCAGCATCTACCTGAACTCAAAGTGCGCGTAATCAACGTCATCGACCTCATGACCTTGCAACCGCAAGAAGAACATCCCCATGGATTGCCGGACAAGGACTTCGACACCCTGTTTACGCCCGACAAGCCCATCATATTCGCCTATCACGGTTATCCATGGTTGATTCACCGTCTGACCTATCGCCGCACGAATCACGATAATCTGCATGTGCGCGGCTACAAGGAAGAAGGCACCACGACCACCCCCTTCGACATGGTGGTGCGTAACGACTTGGATCGCTTTCACTTGGTGGCTGACGTGATTGACCGCGTGCCCAAACTGCGCCACCTCGCCGCCTACGCCAAGCAGATCGTGCGCGACAAGTTGATCGAGCACCGGGAGTACATCACGACTTACGGTGAGGACATGCCCGAGATACGCAATTGGCAGTGGGGCCAGCCGAAGTAAGAGCGAACGTGGCTATGACGCGGTCTATGACCACGTCCGAAACACAAGCCGGCAGAAGAACCGGCGAGCGCCTTTAGGGTGCCACGTTGGGCAGCAGTTACTTATCCGTCACCGCACCCTTGCTCGCGGTGGAGACCAGTTTCACGTACTTTGCCATCAAGCCTTCCTTGTAGCGCGGTTCGGGTTGCTTCCACTGCGCGCGGCGCCTCGCGAGTTCTTCGCCGGAAACATTGACCTGTATGAGCAGCTTGTGCGCGTCGATGGTGATGGAATCTCCTTCCTGCACCAGCGCGATGGGACCACCCACGAAAGCTTCAGGGGCGACGTGGCCCACCACCATACCCCAGGTTCCACCGGAGAAGCGGCCATCGGTGAGCAAGCCCACGGAATCGCCCAAACCCTGGCCGATCAGGGCTGAGGTCGGCGCCAGCATTTCCTGCATACCGGGCCCGCCCTTCGGCCCTTCGTAGCGAATCACCACGACATCCCCGGCCTTGATCTGCTTGGCCATGATGGCTTCCATGATCTCACTCTCGGAGTTGAAGACGCGCGCCGGGCCGGTAATGAAGGGGTTCTTTAGGCCGGTACTCTTGGCCACACACCCTTCGGGCGCCAGATTGCCCTTCAGGATGGCTAGGTGGCCTTGTTCGTAGAGCGGCTTGCCGATAGGGCGAATGACGTCTTGATCCTTGCGCGGCTCATCGGGAATGTTGGCCAATTCTTCGGCCATGGTTCGGCCGGTGATGGTAAGGCAATCACCATGCAGCAGACCGTGCTTGAGCAGCATCTTGAGCACTTGCGGAATACCGCCGGCGCGATGCAGATCCACTGAGACGTATTTGCCGGAAGGCTTCAGATCGCAGAATACTGGCGTCTTCTTTCGAATCCGTTCGAAGTCGTCGATGGTCCATTCCACCCCCGCCGCGGAGGCGATGGCGAGGTAGTGCAGCACGGCGTTCGTGGAGCCGCCGGTGGCCATCACCAAGAACACGACGTTCTCGATGGACTTGCGCGTGATAATGTCGCGCGGACGGATGTTGTTTTTGATGGCATTGACCAGCACTCTCGCCGATTGCGCCGCGGAGTCGGCTTTCTCAGCATCCGGCGAGGCCATCTGAGACGAACCCAGCAAACTCATGCCCAACGCTTCGAAGGAGGAGGACATGGTATTGGCGGTATACATGCCGCCGCAGGCGCCCACGCTGGGACAGGCGTTGCGCTCCACACCGTCGAAATCCTCCTGGGACATCTTGCCGCTGCTGAAGGCCCCCACGGCCTCGAAGGCGCTGACGATGGTGAGTGCTTGACCCTTCCAGGTGCCGGGCTTGATGGTGCCGCCATAGACATAGATCGCGGGCACGTTCATGCGCGCGATGGCCATCATGCCCCCGGGCATGTTTTTATCGCAAGCGCCCACCACTAGCACGCCGTCCATCATTTGCCCGTTGACGGAGGTTTCGATCGCGTCCGCGATCACCTCGCGGGACACGAGCGAATATTTCATTCCTTCCGTTCCCATACCGATGCCGTCGGTGACAGTGGGCACGCCGAATACTTGCGGCATGGCGCCCGCATCCTTCAGCGCCCCCATGGCACGGTCCACCAAAGGCTGAATGCCGGCGTTGCAGGGGTTCATGTTGGAATGCCCGTTGGCCACGCCCACGATGGGCTTTTGGAAGTCGTCATCGCCAAAACCCACGGCGCGAAGCATGGCGCGGTTGGGGGAACGGGCTACGCCTTGAGTAATAAATTTTGAACGCCAATTGTCGGCCATAAAATCCTCTATCGAATGCTTGATGGGGGCTCATTCTACCCTCCCATAACCGCCCCCTGCGGGCGTATGCAGCACGAACACATCCCCGGCATGAACCGCGATCTCGT
>JBKKAO010000338.1:0-2503 GCA_046714645.1 Burkholderiales bacterium
ACCACTTCGCGCGGATCTTTGATGAACTTGTTGCTCAGGGCGGAGATGTGCACCAATCCGTCTTGATGGACGCCGATGTCCACGAAGGCTCCAAAGTTGGTGACGTTGGTGATGACGCCTTCGAGCATCATGCCGGGAGCCAGGTCCTTTAGCGCTTCCACGCCTTCCTTGAAAGCGGCGGTCTTGAACTCCGGGCGTGGATCGCGCCCCGGTTTCTCCAGTTCGCTCAGAATGTCGGTGATGGTGGGCACGCCGAAGGTGTCGTCGGCGTAACGGGCGGGGTCAAGATTCTTTAGCGTCTTAGCGTCTCCTATAATGGTTCTGACATCGCGCTGAATATCGGCCAGGATGCGCTCCACCACCGGATAGGCCTCGGGGTGAACCGCGGAGGCATCCAAGGGATGGGCGCCGTTCATGATGCGCAAGAAGCCGGCGGCTTGTTCAAAAGTCTTCTCGCCGAGGCGCGGCACTTTCATCAGTTCATGGCGGGTGGTGAACGCGCCGTGAGAGTCGCGATGGCTCACGATACTCTGCGCGATGCCGCTGGTGAGTCCCGACACGTGCGAAAGCAGGGGAACGGAGGCAGTGTTTACATCCACCCCGACGGCGTTGACGCAATCTTCCACCACGGCGTTCAGCGTGCGTGCGAGCCGCGCCTGATTCACGTCGTGTTGGTACTGGCCCACGCCGATGGCCTTGGGTTCGATCTTCACCAACTCCGCCAAAGGATCTTGAATACGCCGGGCGATGGACACGGCCCCGCGCAGCGACACATCGAGTTCGGGAAACTCACGAGCGCCGAGGCTGGAGGCGGAGTACACCGAGGCGCCGGCCTCGCTCACCACGATCTTTTGGAGCTTCAATTCGGGATGACGCTTGACGAGATCCCCGGTCAGTTTGTCGGTCTCCCGAGAGGCGGTGCCGTTACCAATGGAGATCAATTCCACATTGTGCTTGGCACACAGCGCCGCCAGGAGTGAGACCGAAGCATCCCAATCGTTGCGGGGTGCGTGGGGATATATGGTGGCAGTGTCCAGCAGTTTCCCGGTGCCATCCACTACGGCTACCTTCACACCCGTGCGCAAGCCGGGATCCAATCCCAGGGTGGCGCGCGGACCGGCGGGAGCCGCCAGCAGCAGATCTTTCAAGTTCATGCCGAATACGCGAATGGCCTCGCTCTCCGCGCGCACGCGCAGCTCACCCATCAATTCGTTCTCCAAGGATTGGGAAATCTTGACCCGCCAGGCCCAGCGCGCCGTGTCGGTGAGCCATGCGTCTGCGGCGCGCCCTTGCTGCGCGATGTGGTACCGAGCGGCGATGCGGTCTTCGCAAGGGTTCAGTGGAGCGTCCCACTTCGGCTTCTCTTCCTCGCTTTCCAGGCGAAGCATGAGGTGCAAAATCTCCTCCCGGCGTCCGCGAAACAACGCCAGCGCGCGGTGGGAGGGGAGGCCCTTAATGCGTTCGGAATAGGCGAAGTAGTCGGAGAACTTCGCGCCCTTCTCCCGCTTGTCCTCGATGACCTTGGATTGCGCCACGCCATGTTCACGGTAATACTCGCGCAAGGTGCCGACGAGGTCGGCGTCTTCCGCGAAGCGCTCCAGCAGAATCTGGCGCGCGCCCTCCAGCGCCGCCTTGGCATCCGGGACACCGGGGTTCTCGATGTCATCGGCCTTGAACGCCGGTCTGATGTACTTGAGCGCCTCATCGTCCGGCACCAATGCGGGATCGCTCAATAGCGCATCGGCCAAAGGTTCGAGTCCCGCCTCTCGGGCGATCTGCGCTTTGGTGCGGCGCTTCGGTTTATAGGGAAGATAGAGATCTTCCAGCCGTGCCTTGTCTTCCGCGGACTCGATCTGTGCGCGCAGCTCCGGGGTGAGTTTGCCTTGCTCTTCGATGGAAGCGAGGATGGTGGTACGGCGCTCCTCAAGTTCGCGCAGGTAGTGAAGGCGTTCTTCCAGCGTGCGCAACTGATTGTCGTCTAGCCCGCCCGTGGCCTCCTTCCGGTAGCGCGCGATGAAGGGCACGGTGGCACCTTCGTCCAAAAGCGCGATGGCCGCTTGCGCTTGGGACTCGCGCGCGGCGATTACGGTGGCGATGCGACGGGCGATTGAAGATGTGGCTGGCATGGGCAGGTTGCAGTGCTTCGAGAAAAGGCGCGAACTATACAAGATATTATGGAGCAGGACTTCCTCCGGCGGGATAGCTGCCATGTGCCGTGATGCCATGCAGATGCATGTCGCGGCGCAATCTCATAGGCTGCGTGACAAGCGCCCCCCAAGTGTGGATTCAAGCATAATCGCGCCAGTCTAACAATGGAGATTCAACATGCGGTCAACGCGCCGGGCAACTGCCAACACACCCACCGCAGGATCTCGCAGAAACTTTCTAGGCAGTGCCGTCGTAGCAGGAGGAGCCGCCCTAGCCGGCCTGGCCGGGTGCGGCAAGTCCGAACAGCAGAAATCCGCAAGCGCACCCGCGGCGGCCGCTCCTGCGCAATCGACGA
>JBKKAO010000339.1:0-3831 GCA_046714645.1 Burkholderiales bacterium
GCTGATGACGGCCTGTGTTCCGGCCAGGTTGCCCGAACTTAACAGAACGATGACCCGGTCACCAGCGCGTTCAAACACGGTCATCTTGCAGAAACTCGCAAAATTGTCGACCCCGGCATGGGTACGCGAGTCCGACGCAAAAATCAATCCGCTGTCGAGCATGATGCCCACACAGTAGGTCATGACTGCTTCTCTCTGTTCAATCGAGACTGCGCCGGCGGGGCCAAGCGCAACGCGAATAGGACGATCACCTTTTTCTCCTTCCCCTCCTGCTTGCAACGCAGCGCCTTGATGTCGGTCTTCCATGACGAGCGCACCGCGCGCATGCTACCGGTTCTGCTGAGACAGAGTCAGAGATTTTGGGTCGTGTGAATGCCGGGATTTGAAAGTGTACCGTGTGCCGGGATCCAAAAGACCCGGCCTATAAACCTCACCTCGCCGTTTAGCGCCATGACCTACTGTGTAGCGATCAAACTCGACACCGGCATCGTCTTTCTCTCAGATTCTCGCACCAACGCCGGCGTAGACCAGATCAGCACTTTCCGCAAGATGACCGTGCGATGACCGATCTTTGTACAGTTCCAGCATGTTCGAGGCCGTGCGCCTGGTGGGCGATGCCGTGCGCCAAGTGCAAACACGCGATGCGCAGTCGTTGAAAGACTTCGGCATCGAATTTAACTGCAACTTCCTCTTCGGTGGCCAGATTGGTGCGGAAGCGTGCCGCGTGTTTCACGTATATGCCGCCGGTAATTTTATCGAGACCACCGCCGAGAATCCCTATTTCCAGATTGGAGAGTCCAAATACGGCAAGCCTATTCTTGACCGTGTCATCACACCCTCCACGTCTTTGGAAGAAGCAGCCAAGTGTGCATTGATGGCTCGGCACGTGTAAAGACTAGAATAGGCTCGCGGGCCACGTTTTCGCCGGCGCGCACTGCGCTACCCTTTGATGCATGGACAAGCTACGCAGACTCTGGCAACCCCTAAAGCCCCTGTTCTGGATGATGCTGGGCTTTAACGCGCTGTCTTCGGTCTGCAGCTGGGCCATGCGTTCGCTGCCGCTGAACTCGTTTGGCCTAATACTGATCGGCATGATCGCGCTGATCAATGTCGTATTCGGGCTGTTGGCCGCTTGGAAGCTGATACGGGGCGACTGAGCAGCCGGGTAGCGCGTCACAAAGGCAGACAGCCTCGACGATGCGTTGAGGAAATAGAAGGTTGCGTTCACGGGTAAACTCCGCGCTCCTTCTATCCTTCTATATTTGAATGGCACGGAGTGCTCGCTATGAACCCAGAAAATTCAGTAAACACCGGCCTGACTTTCGAAAGCGTTGCAGTACGATCGGTGGCGGTGCCGCTGCGCCGGCCGATAGTGGCGAAAGTCGGAACCTACACCGAATGGCCTTTGATTCTGATCGACGTGAAAACCCGCGAGGGCATCGTCGGCAGTGCCTACCTCGAACCTTACGTGCGTAGCGCGATGAACTATCTCGGCGCCGCCATGAGCGAGATTGGCGAACGCCTGAAGAACAAGCCGCTGGCCCCGATCGACTGCTTCCGCGAATCGATGGGGCTGCTGCATCTGATCGGGCGCGAAGGCGTCAGCCTGATCGCCACCGCCGGACTGGACATGGCGATTTGGGATGCGCTGGCCAAAGCCCGCAACCTGCCGCTCGCCGTGCTGCTGGGTGGCAGCACGGGAAAAGTGCGGGCCTACAACTCCAACGGCCTCTGGCTGATTCCGCAGGAAAAACTTGCCGGCGAAGCCGAGGCACTCATCGCGGAGCGCGGATTCAAGGCGCTGAAGATGCGTCTGGGCCGACCCGCGCTGAAGGACGATATCGCCGCTGTGGCGGCGGTTCGGCGCGCCGTCGGCGACGACGTCCACATCATGAGCGACTTCAACCAGGGTTATGCGCTGGGCGAAGCGCTGCTGCGCTTGCACGGACTGGATGATCAGGGTTTGTACTGGTTCGAGGAACCGATTGCCTACAACGACATCGCCGGCAACGCGCAACTTACCCGCGAACTGAAAACGCCGCTGCAAATCGGCGAGAATATTTACGGTCCGCGATCATTTCTCCAGTTCGTCAACGCCGAAGCTGCCGACCTCTACATGCCGGACCTGATGCGCATCGGCGGTGTCACGGGCTGGATGCGCGCGGCCGCCATTGCAGGTGCCGCGGGCAAGCCTCTGTCGAGTCATCTTTATCCGGAAGTCTCGGCGCACCTGCTGCGCGTCAGTGAGTCAGCGGACTGGTTGGAATGGCGCGACTGGGCCGACCCCATCCTCGCCCGGCCGTTCGAGGTGCAGGACGGGCACATCATTGTGCCGGGCACACCAGGCAACGGCATCTCCTGGAACGAGGAGGCGGTACGGCGATTTGCGGTTTGAATCGGTCGAAAGGAATGCGTATAACCTCGCCGCAGAGGCGCAAAGGAAACCGCACGGAGGACACAAAATCGGGCACTAGAATTCGAATCATCTCCGTGGTCATTCCTCGCATCTTCAGTTCGAGGGAACCGCGACATTCTCCACTTCCTCGCCCAATCGCTCCGCGCCCAGTCCGGCTGGGCGGTCGTAACCGCGAATGGCTACATCCACCATTGTTTCCCGTGAGGTTGTTCTCGTAACTGCCTCGAACGAGCGGTCAGCCCGCGCTCTTGATCCACCGATGGCGAGGCGTAGAACGAGGGCATAATGTCCTTGTCGTAATCCCCACAGGAGACCTTGATGCGTGTTGTTTCTCAGGTAAAACTTGCCTTCACCACTGGCCTGTTGGCGCTTGCTAGCGGTACTGCAAGTGCCGACCCTTTTTGCTGCGAGTGCAAGGACGGCAAGAAGCACTTGTTGGATGAATCGAACGTCGCCAGCGCGGGGGCAAAGTGCAGTTTGAAGTGCAGACGCCCCACGCTCCCCAGCAAGGGTTCCTGTGAGGCCCCCGCTCCCGCAGCGGCTGCGCCGGCTCCCAGCGCGGCAGCAAGTGCTGCGGCGTCATTTTTCAAGTCCGAAAACTGTTCGGGAGACGCCGTCAAGGCCGCCAAATCGAATGTCCAGCTTGCTGAGGGCATCTATTCCTATCAAGTGGATAGCGGTATGGTGAGCGCCTACGAGAAGCCGAACTTCGGCGGGGCGAGTACCCGTCCCGTGGTGGGCTCGATGTGCGTATCGCCGGGGTGGGCCATCGGTTCGGTCAAAGTCGGACCCTAAGGGACAAGGTCCGTCATCATCCTAACCGCCAGCCGCCATGGAGAAAGAAGTCCAAACCTCCGGTGTAAGTTTGACGACGGTCTTTCCCGGCAAAAAACCGGGAACACCTTCGCCGGCGTGTATTTCGAATTAGAGGTGAATCCGGCCGCGACGGCGCTCCGTATCACACCAGAGTGCGACACGGCCCGATCGCCGGTCCCTCTTATTCGATACCCACTCAATCTAAATGGAGAGCAGCATGAAAAACGAGTTGATGATCCGTTCCGCCATCGCAGGACTGGTGGCTCTGGGCCTCGCCGCTGGGGGCACCGGCGCCCTGGCCGCTAAAGGTGACAACGAGAAATGCGCCGGCATCGCCAAGAGCGGTAAGAACGATTGCGCCACCAGCAAGCATTCCTGCGCTGGCCAAGCCAAAATGGACGGCGACGCCGACGAGTGGGTCTATGTTCCCAAGGGCACCTGCGAGAAGATCGTTGGAGGCAAGCTCGTCTCCAGCAAGTAAGTCCTTGTAGAACGACGGGGGCTTGTGTGGCTCGGCCAAGCCTTCCCGTAAAGGGGCTGTGCGGCGTCGGACTACGCGCTCCGCACTACCGCGAAATACTGGAAACCCGGCCCGCCAC
>JBKKAO010000340.1:0-4352 GCA_046714645.1 Burkholderiales bacterium
GAGCAATGCCTACCTTGTTTCCGACTACTTGTTTCGTGGCCAAACGCAAACCTGGGGAAGACCAGCCATTCAAGCGGGATTCGACTTCGCGCACGAGAGCGGGTTGTTCCTAGGTGTGTGGGGTTCGAATGTCAGTGGCAACCAGTTCGCCGGAGGCTCCTTGGAGCTGGATCTCTATGGCGGATACAACGGGAAGCTCAGCGATGACATGGGCTACAGCGCGGGCCTGCTCTATTACTACTATCCCGGCGCGAACTACAGAAAAATCTACAACTGCGCGTCATCATGTATCGACGAGCGTTACGACACGCTCGAAGCCAACGTAGGAGGAAACTGGAAGTGGGTGAGCGGAAAACTCTCTTACGCCATTACCGACTACTTCGGCTTGAACCGGAACACACTTGGTTTGAACGGCGATTCAAAGGGCACCTTCTACCTGGAAGGTAACGCCAACTATCCCCTTATGGATAAGCTCACCTTGGTAGCGCATCTTGGCCATACCCGTTTCTCCGAGGAGCGCGCTACGCCTATCAACGGCGAGACTGACCCCAGCTTTTTCGATTGGAAACTGGGCGTGAGTTACGCCATCAGGGACGGTTGGAGCGTGGGGGGCTATTACGTGGACGCGACCAATAAGGACTTTTGGAAAGACGCGGCCTCGGCGGCCAACACGGAGTTGAAAGATCTCAATCGGTCTACTTTCTACGTAACTGCCGGCCGCACGTTCTAGCCGGTGCCTGAACACTCATTAAGAGAGATCCCCGATGAAACTCGTTACAGCGATCATTAAACCCTTCAAGTTAGAGGATGTGCGCGAAGCGCTCTCCGCCATAGGAGTACAAGGCATCACCGTTACGGAAGTGAAAGGTTTCGGCCGGCAGAAGGGCCACACCGAGCTATACCGGGGCGCGGAGTACGTCGTCGACTTTTTGCCCAAGGTCAAGATCGAGGCAGCCATCAAGGTGGAGCTGCTCGATGGAGTGCTTGAAGCTATTGAGAAGTCCGCCTACACAGGGAAAATTGGTGACGGAAAAATTTTCGTCTACGAACTCGAACAAGTTATTCGCATCCGCACTGGTGAAACCGGCAGCGACGCGTTGTAAGGAGCAAAGCAAATGAAAAGGGGACTATTGTTGTGGGTACTTTCGCTGGTATGGCTGGTCATGCCAGCCATGGCGCAAGACAAGCCAGCCGATCCCGCGGCTACCGCCACCACTGCACCCGCGGCGGAGGCCGCCGCGCCGGCCGCTGACGCCGCGAGCACGGCCCAACCGGCGGCTACGCCACCCGCGCCTAACAAGGGCGATACGGCGTGGATGATCACTGCCACGGCCTTGGTGATCTTCATGGCCATACCCGGACTCGCCTTGTTTTACGGGGGCATGGTGCGTACCAAGAACATGCTGTCCATGTTGATGCAGGTATTCGCTACCTTCGCCGTATTGTCCATTCTGTGGGTAATCTACGGATATTCCGTGGCCTTCACGGAAGGGAACGCTTTCTTCGGCGGATTGAGCAAGGCGTTCTTGAACGGTGTTACCGTCGATAGCGCGGCGGCGACCTTTAGCAAAGGCGTCTATGTACCGGAGTACATCTACATCGCTTTCCAGCTTACCTTCGCGGCCATTACGCCGTGCTTGATCTTGGGTGCTTTCGCCGATCGCGTGAAGTTCTCGGCCGTGTTGCTCTTCATGGTCCTTTGGTTCACCTTTTCCTATTTACCCATCGCGCATATGGTTTGGTACTGGGCGGGTCCCGATGCCTATATCGACGCGAAGGCCGCTGAAGCGGCGGGCGCGACCGCCGGTTGGTTGTTCCAGAAAGGAGCCTTGGATTTCGCCGGTGGAACGGTGGTGCACATCAACGCTGGGGTGGCGGGTCTCGTGGGCGCCGTGCTGGTGGGCAAACGCATCGGATTCGGGCGTGAAGCCATGGCGCCCCACAGCCTGACCATGACCATGGTGGGTACCGCCATGCTGTGGTTCGGTTGGTTCGGCTTTAACGTCGGGTCTAACCTAGAGGCGAACGGGCTCGCTGCCATGGCTTTCCTCAATACCCATGTGGCCACCTCGATGGCGGCTGTGGCGTGGATGCTGGGCGAGTGGATCTTCCGCGGTAAACCGACCATGTTGGGTGCGGCGTCGGGCGCGGTGGCGGGCCTGGTCGCCATTACACCGGCCTGTGGCTTCGTGGGTATCAAGGGGGCGTTGATCATCGGCCTCGCCGCGGGTCTTTTGTGTTTGTGGGCGGTGGTGTGGTTGAAGCACAAGCTGGGTTATGACGATTCCCTAGACGTGTTCGGAGTCCATTGTATCGGCGGGATTCTGGGCGCCCTGCTCACGGGTGTATTCGTCGCGCCGAGCTTAGGCGGTACTGGCGTGTACGACTACGTGGCCAACAAGGTCGGAGACTTCGACATGGGCACGCAGCTTAAGTCCCAGTTCACCGCGGTGCTGACCTCCGCTGTATGGTCCGCGGTAGTTTCCGTGATTAGCTTCAAGATCGTGGATGCGATCGTGGGGCTGCGAATCTCCGACGAAGATGAACGCCAAGGACTCGATGAAACACAGCATGGTGAGCGAGCCTACAACTACTAAACTCGCTAACGTTAATCAATCCCTCCTCGGATCTGGGGCACCTTCGGGTGCCCCTTTTTTTCGCGCCGAGTTTTCAATATCTGTGCAACTTCCCGAGAAGGTTTGCCCATGACAGGGTTATCACGCTACCGATCCGGTAAACACCGTGCGAGCATCGCCGGCGTCCTACTGCTGGGAGTCGCTTGGCCATAGCGCTTATCTGAAGCTGACGGTGGTGGTCCGGAATTTCAATACATCAAGACTCAGAGCAATCCCGCGCGCAAGAAAGACATCATCGGAGGCATTCGCTTCGAGGTGAACCTGGCTTGGTAAGCTAGAACAACCCGACGACCCTTCCCTCATCGTCTAGATCGATCTTCTCGGCCGCCAGGACCTTCGGCAGCCCCGGCATGGTCATCACGTCGCCGCAAATCATCACGACAAACTCCGCTCCGGCGCTCAATCGCACCTCTCGAATGATGACGGTGTGGCCCGAAGGCGCACCGCGCAAGCTGGCGTAGGCTGAGAAGGAGTACTGGGTCTTCGCCACACACACGGGAAAGTATCCGTAGCCTTCTTGTAGTTTGGCGATCTGGGCGCGCACCTTGGCATCCGCGGCGATATCGGCGGCGCCGTAGATTTTGGTCGCCACTGCCTTCATCTTGTCCCAAAGCGATTGCTCATTGGCGTAGGCGAACTTGAACTCGTTCTTTGCAGCGCCGATTTGCCCGACCACGGCGTGTGCCAGATCCTGCGCGCCTTTCCCGCCTTCGGCCCAATGCTTGGCGACCACGACCGGGACGCCGCGGGCGGCCATCTTTTGTTGAAGCAGGACAGTCTCCGCGGTGGTGTCGTGGGTAAAGTGATTGATGCTGACTACGCACGGTAGGCCGAAGTGCTCGTCCATGTTGTGCACGTGGCGCTCGAGGTTGGCGATGCCCTTCTCCAGCGCACCCAAATTCTCCTGGCTTACGGCCTTGAGATCCGCGCCGCCGTGGTATTTGAGCGCGCGCAAGGTGGCCACGATGACCACGGCATCGGGCCGCAATCCAGCCTTGCGGCACTTGATGTCGATGAATTTCTCGGCACCGAGATCCGCGCCGAAGCCGGCTTCGGTCACCACGTAATCCGCCAGCTTGAGGCCCGCCTGCGTCGCGATGACCGAGTTGCAGCCGTGCGCGATATTGGCGAAAGGCCCGCCGTGAATGATGGCGGGCGTGCCTTCCAAGGTCTGCACGAGATTGGGATTCAAGGCATCCTTGAGCAGCACGGTCATGGCGCCATCGGCCTTCAAGTCGCGTGCTCGAATAGGTTCTTGCTCGCGCGTATACCCCACCACTATGTTGCCCAGGCGTTGCTTCAAGTCCTTGAGCGAGGTGGTGAGACAGAAGATCGCCATCACCTCCGAGGCCGCTACGATGTCGAAGCCGTCTTCTCGCGGGAAGCCGTTGGCGGTGCCGCCCAGGGACACCGTGATGTCGCGCAATGCGCGATCATTCATGTCCACCACCCGGCGCCAGGCGATGCGGCGGACGTCGAATCCTAGTTCGTTGCCGTGATGGATATGGTTATCGATCATGGCCGCCAACAAGTTGTTGGCCAAGGCGATGGCGCTGAAATCGCCGGTAAAGTGCAGGTTGATGTCCTCCATTGGGATCACCTGGGCATAGCCTCCACCTGCTGCCCCGCCTTTAGCGCCAAAAACCGGACCCAGGCTAGGTTCCCTCAGGCACACGATTGCTTTCTTGCCGATGCGATTGAGGGCATCGCCCAATC
>JBKKAO010000341.1:0-5944 GCA_046714645.1 Burkholderiales bacterium
CGCCATGTAATTCCACTGCTCACGCCAGCCCGGTCATGGGAGGTGCTTGCGCGCGAACTAGCATCGGGACAGCATCGCTGATACACACCATGAAGCGCGTCAACAGGCGAACTTGAGGAAGGTCCGAGTTAGCGCTAAAGAAGAACAGCAAGGTGCCGTACAAGCTATGGTTCCCTTACCGCAGATCAGCCCGCCTCGCATGCCCGCCGTCCTTGAGAAACCGCGTCAGATAGGCCGTTTCAGGCTGAACCGTTGTCTGGGCCGCGGGACACAAGGGGAGGTCTGGCTCGCTCACGATCCGCAGCTCAAGCGCGAAGTGGCGATCAAGACCGTACTGGTCGGGGCCGCACAGGATGCGGATTTCATCAAGGGACTCTTCGACGAGGCGGTGATGGTAAGCCGCTTGAAGCATCCCAACATCGTCACCTTGTACGATGCCGGACAAGATGGCGGACGTCCCTATCTGGTGTTCGAGTACGTGACCGGGAAAACTTTGTCCGCGCTCATCGGCGAACTTGGACGCCTCCCGGCGGCGCGCGCCACCGGTATCGCGGTGAAGATATTGCGGGCACTGCAATGCGCTCACGAGAAAGGTATCGTTCACCGCGATATCAAACCGGCCAACGTCATGATCTCCGAGGGCGATGCCACCCAAGTCATGGATTTCGGCATCGCCTCGTTGTTCTCCGGCGAGGGCACCAGTGAAGAAGGGTTTCTGGGCGCGCCCTCCTATATGGCGCCGGAGTACGCCACCAAGCGCGTATTCACGCCGCGCTCCGACGTGTTCGGGGCCGGCATGGTTTTGTACGCCATGTTGACAGGTAAACCGGCGGTGACGGGCGGCTCTCCTGGTGAACTCCTGCACAACTTGGCCCACGCGGCGTTCACGCACCCATCGAAAATCGTCCCGGAGATCGGCGAGCGCCTCGATGCCATCGTGATGCGTGCCTTGGCGCAAGACCCCGATCAGCGCTACGAGTCCGCGGAGCGCATGGCGCAGGAACTGGAGTCCTATCTGCAACCCGGGGGCGCCGGGCCCGCGTCCGAGGGTGCTTCGGGAACCCTGGAATTTCTGCTTCGGCGCATGCGGCGCAATAGCGATTTTCCCGCTCTTTCGACCACTATCGGCGCCGTCAGCAAGGCGGTGGCATCGGAGCTCGAGGGCGTGTCGGCGCTAGCCTCCAACATTCTCAAGGACTTTGCCTTCACCCACAAACTCCTCAAGTTGGTGAACACCGCCCACTTCGGCCAGTTCGGCGGCACCATCAGCACGATCTCCCGCGCGATCATGGTCATGGGTTTCGACAAGATCCGGTCCATAGCAGTGACCTTGTTGCTATTCGAGCATCTGCAGAACAACGCGCAGGCGGACGATCTGAAGGACGAAGTGCTAACGGCCTACTTCAGTGCGTTGATCGCGCGCGACCTGGTGTCAAAGGCCGGGGTGCGGGATGCGGAAGAGGCGTTCATCTGTGCCATGTTCAGCCGTTTGGGCAAGCTCTTGGTGACCTTCTATTTGTACGATGAGCACCTCGCCATCGAGCTTCAGACGCAGCGCGGCGCTAGCGAGGCCACCGCGTCGGCCCAAGTGCTTGGAATCTCCTACGACGAGTTGGGTATCGGTGTGGCGCGCTCTTGGAATTTTCCGGAGAAGCTCGTCGCCTCCATGCACCCCCTGGGCGATGGAGAGATCCGAAAACCGGGAGGGGAGATCGAGCGTCTGCGCGTGCTGTCGGAGTTGTCGACCTGCTTGACGAGGGTGATTCGCGATGTGCCGCCGGACAAGCGCGCGGCGAGCGTCAAGGGCCTGGTCGAGCGTTTCGGCAACAGTTTGGGTATCACCGAGCAACACCTCAAGGACGCGGTGCAAAACACAGTGCGCGAGATTACCCACGACGCCGGCATCCTAAATTTCAGGACCGACAAAAGCGCATTCTTCAATCAGGCGCGTAAGTGGTCTGCCGATGCCAATTCACGACCCGATCCCGGCAATGGCGTCGATGCGGCGTTGGAGGCGGCACGCGTGGAAGAACCTATCGCGGTCCAACTGCCCGCCACCGGGGCCATCAGCGGCGCGGCGCGGCAGGCCATTTTAAGCGCGGGATTTCAAGACATCAGCAACGCCTTGGTGGGCGACTTCAAGCTCAACGACGTCCTGCGTATCATTCTGGAAACCATGTACCGGGGCCTCGGATTCACCCGTGCGATCTTGTGCATTCGAGACCCAAAGAGCAATTCCCTCAAGGGCCGCTTCGGCTTCGGACAAGATGTGGATCAAATCATTCGCGCAGGTTTCTCCATACCGCTGGCGCCAGCGCGAGACGTATTCCACGCCGCCATTAGCAAAGGCGCGGACATTTACATCGAGGATGTGGAAAGCGAAGGCATTCGAGATCACATCCCAGCGTGGTACCAGCAGCAAATTCCCGCGCGGTCCCTGGCGCTGTTCCCCGTGATGATCGCTAAAAAGCCGGTGGGATTATTCTATGGCGATGCGAACATTGCCAATTCGCTGCACTTCGACGCCGGCGACATGACGCAACTCAAGACACTTCGCAACCAAGCGGTGCTCGCCATCAAGTCTCAGGGGACATGAGATATTGCGAAACCCTTTCGGCGTCACTAGGCCCTATCTCTAGAAATCCCGGGTGCGCCGCTGACGGCACGGCAAAACGAAAGTGAACACGGCGCCAGCCGCCGGGTTGTGAGACTCACGGATGTAGCCTTCATGGTGATGGAGGACCTCCCGGCAAATCGCCAGACTCAGTGATGGAGAAGTCGCGAAGCTTTTGCTCGCGCATGCGGGCGATGACTTCTTCCTTCTGCCTGCTGGAGACCGCCTCCACATAGCCCAAGCCCAGAACTCCCATAGACACCGCCACACGCCAGCCGTAGCTAAAAGCAGACAAACTCCCTGGGCAACGAGATGTGAAGCGTTAGGCGCGAGACGACGCCACTATCCGTGCCACGAGTTCTTCGCCATATCTCTCTAGTTTGGTCGCTCCGATCCCGCTAATGCTGGCGAGCACTCGCAAGTTACGCGGCTTCTGACGCGCGATCTCCGCCAATGTCCGGTCGTGCAAAATAACGAAGGCGGGGACGCCTTGCGCGCGGGCTTGTTCGCGGCGCCAAGCCTTGAGTTGCTCCAAGAGGGTGAGTTCTGCGGATGACAGCTCTGAAGTCCCGGCGGAGGCTGCGCGAGGTGTCGCGCGCTTGCGAGGCGGATCGGACCTTCGCATTTGCACTGGTTCTTCCCCCTTGAGGACGGGCCGGCTGGCATCGCAGAGTTTGAGTGCGCCGTGGGATTCATGATCCACGCGCGCGAAGCCCAGCGTCACGAGCTGGCGAAAGATTCCGCGCCAGGCGATATCGTCGAGGTCGGCCCCTACGCCGAAGACGCTCAATTTTTCGTGTCCCCACCGGTTGATGCGATCGTTGGTCTTGCCGCGTAGCACATCGATGACATGCATGGCACCGAAGCGCTGTCCAGTGCGATAAATCGCGGAGAGCGCTTTGCGCGCGGCTTGCGTTGCGTCCCAAGTCTGTGGCGGATTCAGACAAGTGTCGCAGTTGCCGCAGGGCTTACTGTCTTCGCCGAAGTAACTCAGTAAACGCACGCGGCGGCAACCCGCGGTTTCGCAAAGGCCAAGCAAGGCGTCGAGTTTGGCGGCGCTAACACGCTTGAATTCCTCGCCAGCTTCCGATTGGTCGATGAGCCGGCGTTGTTGCACCACATCGCTGAGCCCGTAGGTCATCAGTGCGTCTGCCGCGAGTCCGTCACGGCCGGCACGGCCGGTTTCCTGATAATAGGCTTCGATGCTCTTGGGCAGATCCAGGTGCACGACGTATCGCACGTCGGGTTTATCGATGCCCATGCCAAAGGCGATGGTGGCCACCATGACGACACCCTCTTCGGTCTGAAAACGCGACTGGTGCTTGGTTCTCTGGGGCGTCTCCATGCCGGCGTGATAGGGCAAGGCGGGGACACCTTGCTGGACGAGCCAGTGGGCGGTTTCATCGACCTTTCGGCGCGAGAGGCAGTAGACGATACCGGCTTCCCCTGCATGCTCTTCTCGAATGAAGCGCAGGAGTTGCGCGCGCGGATCGATCTTGTCGGTGATGGTGTATCGAATGTTGGGGCGGTCAAAACTCGAAACGAACTCGCGCGCATCGCTTAGCGCCAAGCGGGACTTGATCTCTTTTCGCGTCTGCGGATCCGCGGTTGCCGTGAGCGCGATGCGCGGCACGCCGGGGAATCGCTGATGCAGAACCGATAGTTGCAAATACTCAGGCCGGAAGTCGTGCCCCCATTGCGACACACAATGCGCCTCGTCGATGGCGAAGAGCGCGATGCTCGAACGCTCCAAAAGCTCGATACAGGCGGGCGTGGTCAAGCGCTCCGGGGCAACATAGAGCAGATCCAACTTACCAGCGAGGAGCGCTTGCTCGGTGGCTCTTGAAACTGAGAAATCCTGCGTGGAGTTAAGAAAAGCCGCGCGCACTCCCAGTTGCGTCATGGCGGCCACCTGGTCTTGCATCAAGGCGATGAGCGGAGATACGACGATACCTGTGCCCTCGCGCAGCAACGAGGGCAACTGATAGCACAGAGATTTTCCACCGCCCGTGGGCATTAGCACCAAGGCATCGCCACCGCCCATGAGGTGAGCGATGATTTCGGCCTGGGCGCCGCGAAACTCCGGAAAACCGAAGGTCTCGCGCAGGAGCTTGAGTGCGGGTGACTGAGGCATGAAGCGCGATCAGTAGGTCGCGTAGATTTGTTTTTCGTAGACCGTATCGATTTTTTGCCCGCTCCACGCGTACACAAGATGCTGGCCTTGCCGGCAGTTGGAGAGTGCACGCGGGCGAAACACCCCAACACAGACCCCGCCCGGCCGGCGCACGCTGTCGTAGATTATTCCCCAAGTGTTGCGGGTCTTAAGCACGCGTCCGAGCTTCTGGCTTTCCGCGTAGCTGTTGGGATCGTAGATGGTTTTCAGGTCCGGCCTTCCACGGATGTCGTGCAGTTGGGCTCGCACGTCAGTGAGATAGACCCGCATATCCAGTTCGATGGGCGGTTCGCGAGTTGCCGCCAGGAAATTCTCTCGGTGATAGCGTGTCTCGGCGATGGCGGTGTCGAGGGATTCTCCGGCGTAGTACACGCCGTAGGTGCCATCGCTGAAACGGCTACCGGAGGGATTGAGGTGAGTAAACGCGGCCATGATAGGTGTTGTGCCGGGACCCGAGACACGCTCCTCGGGAGGGACCAGAGAAATCTCTCCGGATTCTTGGCGCAATCGCGGATTCGTGAGGGCTTCGACGGCGTAAATAGCGTCCAGGTCCGCCGGATCCGCCACGCGGTCGAATAATCCCGCGGGCGGGAAACGGCTCGGGACGATGCGATAAGACGGCAGCCAGGAAACCGCTGAAACACGATGCACTAAGTCCATCCGCCACGCTGCGCATCGAGGTAGTGCCGCACAAAGTAGAGATCGCCCACGTTGCCGCTTAACATCGTATCGAGCGCGCTGCGGCCGCCGAAGATCGTGGCGTTGTTCGCGCGTTTTATCCACCCATCCGCCGCATCGGGTTTTGGCAGCAGCACCTGCAAAGCGGAGTAAATCCCAAGAATGTAGGAAATTCGTTCCAGCACATCCCGGGACAGCGCGGCGCCGGTATTTCGTTTCCACTGGAAGAACGTCGAACGCGCCGGGCGGCCCAGTAAGGTGCGTTGCTGTTCGCTATCCAGACGCCAGTCTTGCGCGATGCGAAAAAAGGTACGCAGGGCCGCGTCGGACATGGCCTTTCGATTGGGCTCGGCGCTCGTCGATTTGAGTAAAGCGCTCATGGTCGGTCCAGGGTGGTGAGTGAGTCCCATTATGTACCTATATTGTATGTTTGGTCCACATCTGCACTGACGAACGAGACATTTAGATCGCCAGAGATC
>JBKKAO010000342.1:0-4532 GCA_046714645.1 Burkholderiales bacterium
AAGAGCCGGATGACGGGCACACTCAATTTGCCCAACAGCAAGATCGGCAAGGTGGAAGTGCCTCTGCGTCCCTTCTTCGGCACCATCGGCACCGCGCCGTATGGAAAGGAATGCATTAGCAGTCTAGTCCCCGGTCCGCATGGCGCCAACATGGACTATAACGAGGTCGTGCAGGGAGTAACCATGCACTTCCCGGTGTTCGAAAAAGGCGCGCTGCTCATGATGGGTGATGGCCACGCGGCGCAAGGCGACGGCGAAATCGACGGTGCCGCCATCGAAACCTCCTTCAATGTGCAGTTCACCGTGAACCTGATCAAGGGTAAGAAGATCAATTGGCCGCGTCTGATCAACGACAAGGTCATCATGAGCATCGGTAGCACGCGACCGCTGATCGATGCGCTGCGCATCGCCTGCGTGGACATGGTGAACTGGTTGGTTGAAGAATACGGGTTCGAGAAGTACGAAGCCGTGCAGTTGCTGGGTCAAACGGCGGAGATCGAGGTCGCCAACGTGGTCGATCCGCAGTACTCGGTGGCCTGCATTCTGGATAAGAAGTATCTGCCTAAGTAAAAGGTATGCCGCAATAGTTTGATCGTCATCGGGAACCGGCATCACCACCGGTTCCCTTGCCGGTACTTCATACATGATCGCATTTCTGCTTGAGGTGCTTCGCGCAACTTGGGACATCTTGAAAGAGGCGTCTCTATTCCTGTTGCTCGGGTTTCTTCTGGCAGGTGTGCTGGTCGTCCTTGTCCCACAGAAGTTGCTCTCGCGATTGCTAGGCGCAGGCAAGATCAAGTCGGTGCTGTGGGCCTCCGCCATCGGCGCGCCCCTGCCGCTTTGTTCCTGCGGCGTTTTGCCCACTGCCTTGAGTCTGCGCAAGCAGGGCGCGACGCCGGGTGCAACCGTATCATTTCTGATCGCCACACCGGAGACCGGTGTCGATTCCATCGCCATCACCTACGCGCTGATGGATCCCATCATTACCGTATTTAGACCGCTGGCGGCGGTGGTTACAGCTGTGGTCGCGGGCGTGGCGACCAATTTCTTGGGGATACCGCCGCCGCCGAGACAGGCAGACAGGCAGGAACGTCCTCCTGATCCGAGTCAGGACGCGCAAAGCAAGGCCGAACCTCCCGTCGGCGAACACGGCCATGATCATGACCACCCTCATGGTGATGAGGCCCACGCAACGGATGGCAAAAGGAGTATCGCCATCCGAATCTGGCGTGCCTTCGGACGGGTCAATCATTATGCATTTGGCGACCTACTGGACGAAACGAGCTATTGGCTCGTGTTGGGAATTCTCTTATCGGGATTGATCGCGGCTGCGCTGCCGGCCGCCTTTCTGGATCAGTATCTCGCCAACGACTTCACCGCCATGCTGGTAATGCTCGCAATCGGCATCCCCCTTTACATCTGCGCATCCGCCTCCACCCCGCTGGCGGCGGCCCTGATTCTTAAGGGATTAAACCCAGGCGCCGCGCTCGTGTTCCTGCTCGCGGGACCCGCTACTAACATCGGAAGCATTGTGGTACTCGCAAAATTTTTAGGCGTGCGAATTCTTTCCGTCTATCTCGCTGCCATCGTGATCGTCACGCTAGCGGCGGGATTCACGCTGGATTGGATCTATCGCACTTGGCAGCTCGATCCAGTAGCCTCCTTTGGCAAGGCTACCGAGATTTTCCCCGAGCCCTTGAAGATCGGTGGTGCGATTTTGCTCATCGTGCTGCTCGCATTGAGTATGTGGCGCACACGCTTGCCCAAGGAATGGCTCTGGTTGTGGCGGGAATTTTTGCGCGCCGGGCTCGCTTGGTTCAATAGCAAGTCACTCAGGTTAGCGACCTTCGCGGGGATCGGCTTGATTTATCTCACGAGCGGAGCGTACGTGGTCGGACCCGGAGAGCGCGCGGTGGAATCGCGCTTTGGCGCCCTCCTCTCACCAGAGCTTGGGCCCGGCCTGCACTATCGGCTGCCGTGGCCCGTTCAATCCCACCATATCGTCACCGCTTCACAAGTGCGACGGATCGAAATCGGTTTTCGCGATGCGGGGGCGGGCAATGCGCAGGCGGCGAGCCCGATCAAGGGAAGCCAGCTCACCGTCGCCGGATGGAACAACCCCACGCCTGAAGTCATAACAGGCACGGGAACATGGTTTCAGAAGGAAGTTTCGCCTGAGGACGAGTCTTTCTTTCTCACCGGCGATGGGAACCTCATCAAGCTGCGTAGTGCCTTGGAATTTCGTGTAAGGGACGCCACCGCCTATCTAAGCGCGGTGGTGGACCCGGACGCTTTTGTGAGAAGCGCAACGCTGGGCGCATTGCGCGCCGTGGTGGCCCGGACCGAGATCGACGCCATTTACACCACCGAACGCGGTGAGATCGAAGGAAAGGTTGCGAAGTCGGTCCAAGAGAATCTGGATGCCGCTCGCAGTGGTATCGAGATCGTGGCCTTTCGCCTGCTGTACGTGCACGCCCCAGACGAAGTGCACGACGCCTTTCGCGAAGTGGCGAGCGCACAGGAAGATAAGCAGCGCACCATCAATCGCGCGCACATCTTCGCGGTGGAAGGCGTGAACGAGGCCAAGGCGGAGGCAGCGACGATGATCGAACAGTCACTGGCCTTCAAAGAGCAACAGATTCTGCGTGCAAAAGGCGATTCTGCCGGCTTCGCCGTCAAACTGGAGGAATATCGGCGGTCACCCGATCTGACCAAGTTCCGCATTCAACTTGAAGCGATCGAGGAGGTGCTTCCCGGTACCCAGAAATTCATTCAACCCGGCGCGGGACAGGTGAAGGAACTCGACCTGTGGTTACTCCAGCCGCCGCCCGCGAGCCGCTCCAAATAGGCGAGGTCCATTGCGCGCGGCCCAAGTACGTGAGTGGATCAAGGGGCACAGGGTCATCACCTTGGCGCTGGCGATCGGGCTTACAGGGATCATCTCGCGCTGCGTATTCGCGCTGGACGTCACAAATTTCGGCGTCGTAACGAGATTTGGGCGCATCGTGCAAGTCCAATCCGAGCCGGGACTGCACTTCAAGTGGCCCTATGAGCAAGTCATTGTCGTCGATAAACGCGTGCATCAAACTCGCCCGCCCGCCAATGAGTATCTCACTACGGACAAGAAGAACATCGTCATGGAGACGCTTGCCACGTGGCGGATTGCCGATCCAAAGAGATTCTTGGAATCCCTGGCGAACGTGGCCAACGCCGACGTCCGCCTGAGCGATGCCCTAGTTGCGGAAACCGGGGCGGTGCTGGGCAACTTTGCATCGGGTGCGCTGCTGGCTCCAATGCCCAATTCCAGCCGGTATCAGAGCATTGTCGCTGGCATTCGGGCTGGCTTGATGCGGTCCTCGATGGCCCACTACGGTATCGACGTATTGGACGTTCGCATCCTCGATATTTCCCTGCCGGAACAAAACAAGGAGTCGGTCTTCGAGCGCATGAAGGCTGAACGCGGACGCATCTCCAAGGCTCTGCGGAGCGCGGGAGTGCTGGAGGCGAAAAAAATCATCGCCGCGGCGGATCGCGAAAAGACCCACATCGAGATGGAAGCCTACGCCAAGGCCCGGCTTGTCAAAGCGCAAGGCGATGCGCAAGCCTCGCGTATCTACGCGGGGGCCTTTGGTCAAAATCCGAGCTTTTACAAATTCACTCGCGCATTGCAAGCCTACGAGAAGGTGCTGGATGAGAACACGACGCTCTTCCTGCCCGCCGACGCCGAAGCCCTTAGCGTGCTGCGCGCACAGAACGACGAAGGACGGCGCAAATGACGAACTCGGCCTCCGCCCTTTGGAAGCGTTACGTGTGGCCGAAATACCTCGCCGTTGCGCTACTGATCGGTGCTTACCTCGGCAGCGGAGTTTATGTAGTGAACGTGGACGAGCAGGCCGTGGTGAGGCGTTTTGGCGCGCTCAGCGAACACCTTGGGCCGGGAATGCACTTTCGCCTGCCGTGGCCCGTGGACCAAACCGATGTGCTAAAGACCACGACGGTGATGAAGGCAGGTGTGGGGTTCCTCATGCCAGAGGGGGAATCTCAGGCCCTTGAAGGCACCGAACTCCTCACCGGCGACACCAATATCTTGAGTATCGCGCTGGTCATTCAATACGTTATTCGCGATCCGGTGGATTATCTATTTCAAGTGAAGGATCCTCAGAAGCTCGTGTCGAGATTGGCGCAAGCCGCCCTGACGGAAACCATGGTCTCCATGGCCGTCGATGAGGTGCTCACCACGGGCCGCCTGGCCATCCAAAACAGCGTCAGAGTCAAATCCCAGGAATTGCTCGATCGCTATCGCAGCGGCATACAGATCACCTCCGCCAACATCATGAACATCACCTTTGATAAGAGTGTCGCGCAGGCCTTCCAGGAAGCCGCAGACGCCATGGCGGACCGGGAAAAGGTGCAAAACGAGGCGCACGCCTACGCCGGCGATCAGATCCCAAGAGCTAGGGGAGATGCGCACCGCACAGTCTCCGAGGCGGAGAACTACAAACAGCAGCGAATCGCCGAAGCTACCGGCAATA
>JBKKAO010000343.1:0-3150 GCA_046714645.1 Burkholderiales bacterium
CTAGCCCAGCATGGGCTATCTTCGACTGCTCCAAGGCGAAGACCAACGTCGAGAAGTTAATGTGCTCCAGCGATCGGGCCGCCGCCGCCGACCAGGACATGGCGCTTGCCTTTCGCATGGCTTTCGCCCGAAGTGCCGACCGCGCGGCGCTACTCAACGAACAGAAACGCTGGCAGGAAAGCGTGCGTGATCAATGCGTGGATGTAACGTGCCTAGTCCAGGCCTACCGCAGCCGCACTAGCGAACTGGAAGATATTCAGCGCTGAGAGAGATCCAGGCTTCGGGTTAGATCGGCGCCCGGCAGTACCTGTTCGATCAGCGAGCGCAGCTGTTCTCCCGTCGCAGGCGCCAATACAGCACCGGGGTGGCGAACGCGGTTCGATTTAATCCATCCGCGCAGACGCAAGATTTCCTTACGCACCGCCACGCCGGGTTGTTGCTCAAATACGATCAAAGGCAGGAAGCGGGTGTATAGGGCACCCACCCGCACCCAATCGCCGGACTGGGCGGCTTTGACCATGGCCATCAGCACCTCGGGGAAGGCGAAGCCGGTGTTGAAGCCATCGGAACCCGCCTCCAGATCGAATTGCCCGTAGAGCGCGCCTAAGCCGGACAAGATGTGAATCTGTCTAGCCTTCATCCCTTGCTTTAACGCGCGGATCTTAGGCGGTGTCGGCAGGGCTTCCTCCTTGAGCGCAGCGATACCTGGCACTTCGTTCACGATGCGCAAGATCAATGGCGCGCTCATGTGCACCTGGGTCGAAGCAGGGTGGTCTTGCAGCACCACGGGAATGCCGATGCCGTTAGCGACCGTTCGGAAATACTCGAATACGCGCTCATCGTTGGGAGTGGGTTCGTTGTGCGGGGTGAGCATCACCGCATCCGCTCCCAAGCGTTCGGCCATTCTGCTCAAAGCCAAGGCGGCTTGAGTGCCGTTGTGACTGGTTCCCACAATCACCGCGCAGCGCTTGCCGGCCGCTTTCATCGCGATACGAATCACCTCTTCGCGCTCGCTGTCCATCAACCGGTTGGATTCTCCGAGCACCCCTAAGACGGTGATCCCTTCGACACCCAGTCCAGCCATGAAGCCGACCATGCGCTCCATGGAGGCGAGATCGACCTGTTCATCGTCGTTGAAGGGGGTGGCGAGGATGGGATATACGCCGGTAAAGGAAGTGGTCATGGGAGATCGAATCGTTGGCGATTGGATACTCGATTGTAATGGGCTCTAGCTCGTTGGCATGTCATGCCCCTCAAGTTGCATTGTTTGACACCCGATATGGGGACTTCTGTGTGCAGACCTTGAGAACAACGTGGATGTTGAACCGAAGCCCGGTGGTGGAGCTTGGGGCGTGGGCGCCTGGATTTGCTTTATCCTCTTCCTCTCGGTGTGCTTGTCGCCCGCCGGCGTGCTTAGCGGCGAACTGAGCCTTATATTGAATGGCAAGGCCATTCACGTGAATGTGCCCGCTGGGCAGAAGTTCAATGAGAACAACTGGGGCGTGGGGTTGCAATACGACTGGGTGGAGCCGGGAGACAAGTGGTTTCCCTTCGCCAACGGCTCCGAATTCCTCGACTCTAACGACAACCTGTCCTACTACGCCGGTGGCGGAATCATCCGGCGGTTCTTGCCTTTCGGAGAATCCAGCAAAGTCCATATTGACCTGGGTGCGCTGGCTTTCCTGATGTATCGCGAAGGCTTTCGCGACGGAGACCTCTTTCCCGGCGTGCTTCCGGTGGTGTCCGTGGGCAACGAGCGCATTGCGTTGAGCATGACCTACATCCCGAAGGTTGATCCCAAGATGGTCCCATTATTCTTCTCTCAATTGAAGATCGGACTACCGTGGTTATCGGGTCGTTGACCCCTCACACACCCTGACCGTTCGCAGTGCCAAAAGGCCTACTCGATGGCCAGGCCGATCGATCAATGTCGAGCACCTGAAATCCTGCGTCGACTGGTAGGGCAGCGCGAAACGCAAGGGCCGGGTTGAGAATGAAATCGAGTGGCGCGTCACCGCCGAGGAAGTGAAAGCGCCCGGTTACAGCCTCGATTTCAAAAATCCGCACACGGTATCGGATGACCACGGCGACCTGGAGGATCTGTTAGCTGAGCTCGACGAGGCGGAGAAGCAAACCGCCGCCCTGCGCAAACAACTCAAGGCCATTCTGGCGGGGCCGCTGCTGCGATGAGCGTAGGGAACAGGCAAAATGCACGGCAACACCCGTTTGATAACCCGCAGTAGCACCCTATGCACCCTCTGATACGGGAAAAGCGCGCAGACATTGCCGCACTTTGCCGGCGTTACCGCGTTCGATATCTGGACGTTTTCGGTTCCGCCGCGCGAGGCGAGGGTTTTGACCCAGCCAGCAGCGACGCCGACTTTCTGGTCGAATTCGAACCCCAGAGCGAGCTGCCGCCGCTCGATGAATTCTTCGGGTTTCAGGCCGGCCTCTCCGGGCCGCTCGAACGCTCGGTGGACTTGGTCGAGACACGGGCCGTTCGCAGCCCCTATGTGCTCGCCAATATCAACCGCACGCGGGAGCTCGTTTATGCAGCATGATTCCCGCGCCTACCTCTGGGATATGCGTCAGGCCGCGGACGTCATCCTGGATATCGTTGCCGGGATCGATCTGAAAACCTCGCGGAAACGCAGAAAACCTGAATGACCAACGGTAACGACAAATCCCTCGAATCCTGGATCTGGGACGCAGCCTGTTCCATTCGCGGCGCGAAGGATGCGCCAAAGTTCAAGGACTACATCCTCCCGCTCATCTTCACCAAGCGCCTGTGCGACGTGTTCGATGACGAGCTGAATCGCATTGCCAAGGAGGTCGGCTCGCGCGCCAAGGCGTTCAAGCTGGTGAAACACGACAAGAAACTCGTCCGCTTCTATCTGCCGCTGCAACCGGCCAATCCCGACGACGCGGTCTGGTCCGTCATCCGCATACTCGCGGACAAGATCGGCGAGCAACTCACCACGCACCTGCGCGCCATCACTGACGAAAACGCGCTGCTGAAGGGAATCATCGATCGCGTGGACTTCAACGCCACCACCCACGGCGTGCGCGACATCGACGACAGCCGTCTCTCCAACCTCATCTCCAAAGCCCGCCATAAGCGGAGATATCTGGAAGATCAGTCCGCTGCGT
>JBKKAO010000344.1:0-2958 GCA_046714645.1 Burkholderiales bacterium
AGGTAATACGCCGCTCGTTGAACTTCGGCACATCGTCCCAAAGGGCAGTGCGCGAATCGTTGCCAAGCTTGAATCGGCCAATCCGACCGGCAGCATGAAGGATCGGCTGGCACGAACCCTCATTGAGCGCGCTGCCGCGAAAGGTTTCCTTCCCCCGGGGGGTACGATTGTCGAATACACCGCGGGAACGACTGGCATATCCCTGGCCTTTGTCGCGCGGGCGCTTGGTTACAAGACGCATTTTGCTTTCTCCGATGCCTTCAGTGATGAGAAGCGCTGGACGATGCGGGCCTTTGGCGCCGAGATTACCGATGTTCGAAGTGACAACAAGAAAATCACCCGGGAGCTCATTCAGGCGATGATCGCCAAGGCTGACGAAATCAGCAGGCAACCGGGCCACTGGTGGGCCGATCAACTGAACAATGAGGATGGCGCGGAGGGCTATTCAGGACTCGGCGAGGAGATATGGCAGCAGACGGATGGCAAGGTCGACGCATTGGTGCACACCGTGAGTACCGCGCATTCGCTGCACGGGATGAGCAGGGCCCTCAAGCGGGAAAAGCTCGAACTTCTCGTCTTCGCGGTGGAACCTGATGAATCAGCGGTGCTGTCGGGCAGGCCGCCCGGTTCGCACAAGATCGAAGGCATTGGGTTGGGCTTCCTGCCGCCGCTGTGGAATCCGGTTGAAGTCGATGAAATCCTCACGGTCTCGACCGATGAGGCCAAGGCAATGGCCCGACGACTCGCCAAGGAGGAAGCGATCTTTGCCGGCACATCGACGGGTGCCAATGTTGTCGCGGCGCTCCGGGTGGCCGAACGGCTTGGAACAGGCGCCACCGTAGCAACTCTCATTGTCGATTCCGGATTGCGCTATCTCAGCACCGATGTCTTCCGGTGAGTATGGTTTTGAGCTGAACCACCATCGAGACAGCAGACCAAGTTCCGACATCGTTTGCGCGAGGCCTTCGCCTCCTGGAACGGGTCACGCGGTCTTTTCTTCCCTTAGCTCCAGCTCGGCTTTCATGATTTCACGAATCCGCATCTTCTGGATCTTCCCGGTGACCGTCATCGGAAACTCGGCAACCTGGCGGACATAGCGCGGCACCTTGTAGTGCGCAATCTTGCCTCGGCAGAATGCGCGCAGCTCTTCTTCGCCGAGGGTGTGGCCGGGCCTGGCGATGAACCAGACACAGAGTTCCTCACCATACTTGGCGTCGGGTACGCCCACGACCTGGACGTCTTGAATCGCGGGATGGCTGTAGAGAAATTCTTCGATCTCGCGCGGGTAGATATTCTCGCCGCCGCGAATCACCATATCCTTGAGGCGACCGACGATATTGACGTAGCCCTCGTCATCCATGGTGCCCAGGTCGCCGGTGTGCATCCAGTCCTCTGCGTCGATCGCTTCGCGCGTCTTGACCTCGTCGTCCCAGTAGCCGAGCATAACCGAGTAACCCCGCGTGCACACTTCACCCGGCTCGCCGCGCGCCAGGGTGGCGCCGCTCGCCGGGTCGACGATCTTGACTTCCAGATGCGGCTGCACGGCGCCCACCGTCGACACGCGCTTGTCCAACGGCGTATCCGGCGTGCTCTGGCAGCTGATGGGACTGGTCTCGGTCATGCCGTAGCCGATGGTGATATCGCGCATGTTCATTTCCCTCATTACACGCTTCATCACCTCGATCGGGCAGGGCGAACCGGCCATCATGCCGGTGCGGAGCGAAGACAGATCGAATTCGGCTCGCCGCGGATGGTCCAGCTCCGCGATGAACATGGTGGGCACGCCGAGGAGGCCCGTGCAGCGCTCAGCCTGCACGGTTTCCAGCACGCTGAGGGCGTCGAACGAGTCGCTGGAATAGACGATGGTGGCGCCATGCGTGAAGCAGGCCAGATTGCCGATCACCATGCCGAAGCAATGGTAGAGCGGTACTGGAATGCACATGCGATCCGCCGGCGTGAGCTTCATCGCTTCGCCGATGAAGAAACCGTTGTTGAGCAGGTTGCGGTGGCTGAGGGTCGATCCCTTGGGCGCACCCGTGGTCCCGCTGGTGAACTGGATCTTGAGCGCGTCGGTAGGTTTGAGTGATGCTGCCACGGACCCGACTTGCGCATCGAACGGATCGCCTTCGGCCATCAGTTCGGAAAAGCGGAGCATGCCGGGCTCGTCGCCGCCGACCCCCGGCTCGTCGATCCAGACCGTCAGTTCCAGCCGAGGCAGACGCGCGGAGCCGACTTCGCGCAGCATGCCGAGGTAGTCGCTGGTCTTGTAGCGCGCCATGGTCACGAGCGCCCTGCAGCCGACCTTGTTCAGCGCGTATTCGAGCTCCGAAGTGCGATACGCAGGATTGATGTTGACCAGCACGAACCCCGTCTTGGCCGTGGCCAGTTGCATCAGGACCCACTGCGCTGCATTGTGCGACCAGATCCCGATGCGATCGCCGGGCCGCAGGCCGCGGCGCAGCAGCGCGCTGCCGAGGCGGTCCACCTCGCGTTGGAGCGACCGATAGGTGTAGCGAAGGTTCTGGTGCCGGCTGACCAAAGCTTCGTGGTCGGGCTGGCGCGTGACCATCGCGTCGAAAAATGCGCCGACGGTCTGTTCGATCAGCGGTGGCTCGGTAGCGCCCCGCGAGAACGCGAGGCGGTCGGTGGAAGACCGCATGACCATGAGCGTCTAACTCGGTGAAGGACGGAAGTGGTTGCTCAGCAGAAAGCTCGAAGCGATCGGGGCCGTCTCACGTCTCGACCTTGAGGCCGCGTTCGCGGATCAGCCGAACCTCCTTGTCGATGGCAACACGTAGCTGGTCTTCGAATTCCTTGGGTGATTTGTTGAGATCGAGGCGGTGCGCCAATGAATCGAGCAACGTGAGCATTTCCGCACTCCTGGCGGCCTCAGTCACCGCCTTGAAGAGAAAGGCGACGATTGCCGGAGGCGTGTTTCGTGGCACCCCATAGTAAAGC
>JBKKAO010000345.1:0-3341 GCA_046714645.1 Burkholderiales bacterium
GTGCTAGCCCTACCGGAGTGCGCGATGCGCGATGTGCGGGGCAATCGCATGGCGATGATTTTCCAGGAGCCCGCCGCCAGCTTGAACGCGGTGATGACCGTGGGCTCACAGGTTCAAGAAGTATTGGAGCAGCACACGGATCTGCGAGGCGCCGCCGCACGCGCACGGTGCGCCGAGCTCCTAGCGGCCGTCGGCATTCCCGACGCCGCTCGGCGGGCGGATGAATATCCCTTCCAAATGTCCGGCGGCATGAAACAGCGTGTCATGATCGCCACGGCGCTCGCTTGTAACCCGAGCCTGCTCGTAGCGGATGAGCCGACCACTGCGCTGGACGTCACCATTCAAGCACAAGTGCTGGAACTACTACGAGGCTTGCAGCACGCGCGCGGGATGGCGATCTTGCTCATCACCCATGACCTGGGCGTCGTGGCTGAGATGGCGCACCGCATCGGAGTCATGTACGCCGGCGAAATCGTGGAGATCGCGCCTCGCGAAGCGTTCTTCATCCGCGCCGCTCATCCTTATTCTCGCAAGCTATTCGAAGCCCTCCCGCGAGGCGATGGGCGCGGTAAGGCGCTTGCGGTAATTCCGGGCATCGTGCCCCCGTTGGCCCAAACGTTCACGGGCTGCCGGTTTGCCGATCGCTGCGAGCAGGTAATGCCGCATTGCCATGACTCTTTGCCGCCATGGATCACCTTGGAAGGTGGTCAGCTTGTGCGTTGTCATCTCTATGCCGAAGGAGCGACTCGTTTGCTCAATGGTGCGCTCCGGCAAGCCAAGGAGCCGGCGTCATCTCAGCCTGACGGTTGCACGCCGCTGCTATCGGTCAAGAATCTCCAGATCCATTTTCCCATTCGCAAGGGGGTATTTCGCTCCATTGCGGGTTACGTTCGTGCGGTGGACGGGGTGGACTTGGAAATTCCATCCCATCGTACCTTGGCCCTGGTGGGAGAGTCTGGGTGCGGGAAAACGACTCTCGGGAAAGGGCTCTTGCGACTACTTCCCCTGACCGGGGGCGACATTGAGTTCGCGGGAAGCAACTTGAGCACATTGTCCTACCAACGCATGCGCAAGCATCGTAAAGAGCTGCAGATCATCTTCCAAGATCCCTACAGTTCCTTGAACCCTCGAATGCGTGTGATGGATATCGTGGAGGAGGGGATGCGCTCCCTTGAGGTGGCCGCGGATGCGCCAGAGCGCCAACGGCGAGTGGACATGCTGCTGGAGCAAGTGGGACTATCGCCGGAAATGCGCTACCGCTATCCCCATGAGTTCTCCGGGGGACAACGCCAGCGTATCGCCATCGCGCGCGCCCTCGCGGTGGAGCCTAAGCTGATCGTGTGCGACGAACCGACCTCCGCTCTCGACGTGTCGGTGCAAGCGCAGATTCTGAATCTGCTGCGCGACCTTCAGCAACGGTTGGGGTTGGCCTATTTGTTCATCACGCACAATATCTCGGTGGTGGAATATCTCGCGCACCACGTGGCGGTGATGTATCTCGGACGGATCGTGGAAACCGGAACGGTGGAGGAGGTCTTGAAATCGCCCAAGCACCCCTACACCCAGGCCCTGCTATCGGCGGTTCCGTGTATCGACGCGGCTACGAAGCGCGAGGTGGTGCGCTTGCAAGGTGAGCTACCCTCGCCCAGCAATCCACCTCAAGGATGTCATTTCGCGCCCCGCTGTCCGAAGGCGGGTGACACTTGCCGGGAGCGTTACCCCGGTCCCGTAAAGATGACACCCACTCACCTCGTCAAGTGTCATCTCTATGGCCAAGGAACAGGTTAACGCATGGCCAGCTTTTGGCCGCGCGGTCTTTGCGTGCCGACCACCAGTACCTGGCCTGCGCGCAAGGAGTTGGCGTTCAGCCGGTTCCAGGTCTTCAGTTGGGCCACGGTAACCGCGTGTTTCTTCGCGATGGCGAAGAGCGTTTCGCCGCGCTTTACGCGGTAAAGTGCCTTCTTGCTCGTGCCTACGATGTCATTCGCGGGAGCGAAATCGGCGTGATCTGCGTGCGTCGGTAGAGCGGCCACGCGTAACGGATTTCGCGCCGGAACCAACACGAGCTGTCCCGGACGCAATCGGGACTTCAGCGTCAACCCATTGGCTTCGCACAGGGTCTGCGCACTTACTCCATACTTCTGAGCTACATTGCGCAGACGTTCTTTCTTTTTCACCCGGTGGGATTGCCAGCTGACCAAGGGTTGCTCGAAGTTCTCCAGGTTCTCGTGGAAAAGCTCCGCTTTATCCGCGGGTACCAAGAGATGCTTGCCGGCCGCTGATACAATCACCGGGCGGCTGTGAGCGGGATTCAAGTAGCGAAACTCATCGATGGACATGCCGGCGAGTTTTGCTGCCAGTTTCATGTCGATCTGCCCTGGGACCTTCACGGTCGTGAAGTAGGGTTCATTGGGAACGGAGTCAATGGTAAATCCGAAGGATTCCGGATCGGAAATCAGATTCTTGACCGCTTGCAACTTGGGAAGGTAGTTGCGTGTTTCCGCAGGCATGGTCAAGCTCGCGTAATCCGTTGGTTTGCCGGCTGCGCGGTTCTTGGCCATGGCGCGTGCTACCGCGCCTTCGCCCCAGTTGTAGGCGGCGAGGGCGAGTTGCCAATCGCCGAAGAGCCCATGCAAGGTTTGCAGATAATCCAGAGCTGCGCGTGTGGCGGCGAGCACGTCGCGCCTTCCGTCATACCAAAAATTCTGCTTGAGGCCGTAGCGTTTCCCGGTCGAAGGAATGAACTGCCACATGCCTGCCGCCTTCATGCGAGAGTAGGCGCGCGGGTTATAGGCGCTTTCCACCATGGGAAGCAGGGCGATCTCCATGGGCATATCGCGCTTTTCGATTTCGGCCACGATGAAGAATAAATACTTGCGGCTGCGATCGATCATGCGCGCGACATACTCTGGACGATCGGAATACCAACCCTCGTGCTTATCCACCAAGGGCCCTTCTAGGTCCGGCATTGCGAAGCCCTCGCGAATGCGGGCCCAGACGTCGGAGGCTTCTTCTTCCGTGATCTCCACCTGGTCTAGTACCTGAAGCCCCACAATTTCCGAGGGCGCCGCTAGGACCGGAATGAAGGCAGGCGTCGGGGAGGGCAGTGCAACCGGTTTTGGGGCCGTGGGAACGGTGGTTTCGGGCACGAAAACTAGGTGCGCAGGGCGATCCGGCGAATGGACTGCCCCCGGGGGATACACGGTTTCGTCCACAGCATAGGCGAGCGATAGGCAGAAGAAGGGAGCGAGGAAAGAAGCAAATATTCGGGTGATTGTTGTTGTCATGCGACGCTAGTCAAGGGGGTTGATAACAATGCTAACTGTGGATTCTTCGGTAAG
>JBKKAO010000346.1:0-3769 GCA_046714645.1 Burkholderiales bacterium
TTCCTGCGCCGCTACTGGACCAATGCCTGTCAGGGCTGCGCCATCAAGCAGACTTGCACCAGTGGCAAGGAACGACGGATCACCCGATGGGAGCATGAGCACGTTCTCGAAGCCGTGCAGCGGAGGCTCGACGAACATCCGGAGAAGATGCGTCAGCGTCGTGAGACGGTCGAGCACAAGTTCGGCACGATCAAGGCCCGGATGGGTGCAACACACTTCCTGATGAAGACGTTGCCAAAGGTCGCCACCGAGATGGCGTTGCACGTGCTGGCCTATAACCTCACGCGCGTCATGAACATCATGGGCATCCAACCGCTCATGGCAGCGATGAGGGCATAGTCGCCGTAGACACGTACCTGCCTCCCTCCGCTGAACCGCCCAAGACAGCTCAAATCCGCGTCAGGACGCACACTTCCGAGCAAAACGAGCCGCCAGCTGGAGATACCCGCGTCGCCACCTCGCCGACATCGCGACGCGTCAATGCTTCAGCGAAGACGTTTTTACACGACCAAGACCCGAAGCGGTCATAGCTCTGCCGTGCATTGTTGACGGCCCTAATGGCCGCCCTCTAGTCTTGTCGCCGACCGAGCGGCAGCTTAGTGGGGTACCTTCGCCGGCCATGAACCGTGCTCGTTCGAGGCTGGCGGGGGCGCCATTGGCATGGTCCAGTGGGTTCATGCGCAGTCGGCTTCAGATCCGCGTGTTGGGCGAATTGAGCGTTGCACGGGATGGCAAGTCGCTGCCATTGCCCGCTTCGAAGAAGACACGCGCACTGCTCGCCTATTTGGCTGTCGTCGCACGCCCGGTGAGGCGAGATCATCTTTGCGATTTGTTCTGGGAGATCCCAGACGATCCGCGGGCGTCGCTCCGCTGGAGCCTGCACAAGATCAGAAAGATAACCAGTGGGGGTGGACATGAATGTCTGGTCGCAGATAACAGTCGCGTTTTTCTCGACCCGCAGACGATCGACCTCGATTTCGTTAGGGTGTCCCGGTTGAGGCCACATGAAATCGAGATGCTGGACACCACCGTTCTAGAGTCGCTGGCCGGAGCCTTCGCGGGGGAATTCCTTGAAGATCTACGTTTGCCGCATTGTCCTAAGTTTGACGCATGGCGGCTCTACCAAGCCAAATCCCTTGCACGCACTCGCGTTCGAATTCTGCACGTATTGATCGATCGTACGCGTGAGCAGCCGGAACGAACTTTGTTTTATGCGCATTTGCTGCAGAGCCTAAATCCAGAGCGTGACGCCGTTCCTCAAGAAGTACCAGACCGGATCGTTGCAACACCGTACGCTCTGACCGCCTTCAGCTCCGCTCACCGCACCCGTCGGGATGACGGCGTGCAAGACGAGACGAGCGATTCACGCGGATCGGACGAGCCCGTTTTGCGCCCGCCTGGTGATGTCGCTCGGCTGCGCAGGTCACAGGACATCCGATTTTGTAGGAGCCGAGATGGTGTGCAAATCGCCTACGCGGTTTGCGGCTATGGCCCGCCGTTGGTGCGGGCTGCGCATTGGATGTCGCATCTCGAGTATGATTGGGAGAGTCCCGTTTGGCGACACTGGATTGATGCGCTTTCGAAAAGGAATACACTGATCCGCTACGATCAACGCGGGAACGGGCTCTCCGACCGGGAAGTAGCCAACTTCTCTTTCGAGGCGTTGGTAGATGACCTCGAAAGCGTGGTCGATGCAGCGCATCTGGATCAGTTTACACTGCTCGGCGTTTCACAGAGCTGCCCAGTATCCGTCGCCTATGCTGCTCGGCACCCTGAGCGTCTCACCGGCCTCATCCTTTACGGGGGATTTGTGAAAGGCTGGCGGAAACGGGGCGATCGGCATGAAATCACGACACACGAGGCAATGACAACGCTGATCCGCGAAAATTGGGGCAAAAACAACCCAACTTTTCGACAACTCTTTACAACGATGTTCATTCCGGGTGCGAACCTTGAGCAAATCGTCTGGTTCAATGAGCTGCAGCGCATCGCCACTTCCTCCGAAGATGCCAGCCACCTCCATGAAGCGTTCGGTGAAATCGACGTGTCGGCCGTTCTCGCCGGAATCGCCATTCCAACGCTCGTCCTGCATACCAGGCATGATTTGGTTGTGCCTTTCCACTCCGGCCGGGAATTCGCAACCGGCATTCGCGGTGCTCGTTTCGTCGAACTCAACAGCGGGAACCACGTCCTTCTTGCCGATGAGCCCGCTTTTTTCAAGTTTTGCGAGGAGGTGACTAGGTTCATATCGGAATCCGCATCTCGCTAATCTGCTACGCGCGGGCAGTCATTCCGAACCCGCCGGTGCCGTAGCACCTGCAGATTCGCCGGCGGGCTTCCATTTCAACGGCAGCCTCGAAAATTTCAACGATTCATTCCACGTCGTTTCTTACGCCCATCCAGCAAGATTGATTGAGCCGCCGACTTCGCCCGCAAAGTACGACGGCAGAGACACGGCTCCCTAAGGAGGGAAAACATGTTCTTCGAGCGTATCGTCAACATTGCTGCCGTCGCCACCTTTCTTTTCTGCGCCGCGCCGGCCTATTCGCAATTGAACAAATCGTTCGTGGTCAAGACGCCTGATGGAGTGAATATCAGCGCGCAGGATTGGGGCAGTCCGAACGGCAAGGAAGTCGTCTTCATCCACGGCTTCATGCAAAGCCACCTGTCTTGGAGCAAGCAACTCCACGATCCAGAGTTATCGAAGCAATTCCGCATGGTTAGCTACGATTTTCGCGGTCACGGCAGCTCCGACAAGATCTTGGATCCGAAACTCTACAACAATGGAGATACGTTCGCCGACGAGCTGAACGCCGTGATCCAGGCCGCGTCCCTGAAGAAGCCGATCCTCGTAGGCTGGTCCTACGGCACGCGAATCATCAGCGACTACTTGATCAAGTACGGTTCGTCGAAAATCGCGGGGATCATTTTCGTGGGAGGCGTTGGCAACGGCGATCCAAAGCATTTCGGTTCGGCCATGCCGCTGATCCCCAAGACCTCCACCGAAGACTTGGCGAAAAACATCGAGGCGACCAAAGCCTTCATCCGCGGCTGCTTCGAGAAGCAGCCGACCACGGAGGAATTCGAGACAATACTCGCCTTCAACATGGTCGTGCCGCCGAAAATCCGGAGCTGGCTGCGACGCCCCGCTCCGTACGAGGAGGCGCTCAAGGCGGTCTCGGTCCCCTCGCTCGTCACCCATGGAATTGAAGACAGAATCCTGGGAATCGGTGTCGGCAAGTACCTGGTCGCGACGGTCCCGGGCGCCAAGGCGTCGTTCTACGAAGGCATCGGTCATTCCCCCTTCTGGGAAGACGCACCTCGCTTTAACCGCGAACTCGTCGAGTTCGTGAACAGCATCAAGTAGGAACGTCCGCTGTTGGTTCATCGCGACGGGCGCCATTTTGACGGCCAGCTGTCGCTTTCGGGGCATTGCGGAAATGGCTGGACCTGCGGCTTGCCCCGCCCGGTCGCGATGACACAGGGCAATTGCAGGGCGGCACCGGAAAAAGGGGCTTGCACAGGCCCAGACTCAGCGCGATCATCATGTCGTCTCGGCTGCCGGCTTCTCATCCTGATTGCCGCGCCGTTCTCATCCAGATTGTCGCGCTATACCGGGTGCGCCTCCCAGCCCTCCGGCGTCTCGCCAGCCTTGATCGCCTCGTTCTCGCTCCGGCTGTTGCGTTGGATAGGCGTCGACACGATCGTGGCGTCGCCGATCTGGCCGCCGCGCGCGATATAGCCCTTGGCCTCCAGGTGCTGGTTGAAC
>JBKKAO010000347.1:0-3021 GCA_046714645.1 Burkholderiales bacterium
ATCGAGTACTGCCAGAAGCGCGGCATCCTCTACATCGACGCCTGCATCGAACCGTGGCCCGGCGGCCCCAACAACACCAGCGTGCCGGCGGCGAAACGCACCAACTACGCCTATCGCGAAGCGGCGCTGAAAATGCGCAACAAGTATCCAAAGGGCCCGGCCTGCGTGCTGATGCACGGCGCCAATCCCGGCCTGGTCTCGCACCTGACCAAGCAGGCGCTGGTGAACGTCGCCAAGGACACGGGCCTCAAGGTCAGGGAACCCAGGACCCGCGAGAAATGGGCCGAACTCGCGCAGAAGCTCGAAATCAAGGTGATCCACATTGCGGAGCGTGACAGCCAGCTTAGCCCGCGACGCAAGGCGCGCGACGAGTTCGTCAACACGTGGTCCAGCGAAGCCTTCGCGGGGGAGTCCCTGCAGCCGGCGGAACTGGGTTGGGGCACGCATGAAAAGAACTGGCCCCTTGACGGGCGCAAGTTCGATTTCGGCTGTGGCGCGGCGATCTACCTGGAACGCACCGGCGCTTCCACCCGTGTGCGCACCTGGACGCCGCTCGAAGGCCCGATGCTGGGCTTCCTGATTTCCCATGGCGAAGCGACCTCGATCCCGGACTATCTCACCGTGGAGAAGAAGGGCAAGGCGGTGTACCGGCCCACCTGCCATTACTCCTACCATCCCTGCGACGACGCGGTGCTGTCGATGCACGAGTACATCGGCAACAATTATCGTTTCCCGCCGCGCTACCGCTTGCTGCGGGATGAGATTTCCGAAGGCATGGACGAACTCGGCGTACTGTTGATGGGCCACAAGCGCGGCGCCTACTGGTACGGCTCCCAGCTCACCATCGAGGAAGCGCGCAAGCTCTGTCCTTACAACAACGCAACCAGCCTGCAGGTCAATATCGGCTACGCGTCGGCGATCATCTGGGCCATCAACAATCCCGAAGCCGGGATCGTCGAGCCCGACGAGTTGCCGTACAAGACCATGCTGCAGATCTGCAAGCCCTACTTGGGCAGGGTGGTGGGCGTCTACACCGACTGGACCCCGCTGGAGGATCGCGGCGTGCTGTACCAGGAAGACGTGGACGATTCCGATCCGTGGCAGTTCAAGAACTTCAGGGTGGTTTGAAAAATAGGGACGAGGGATGAGGGGTGAGGGGCGAGGGGGTTAGAACGATTTCGACAATTGGACTTTCACTCGTACCTCATCTCTCGTTCCTCGCCTCTGAAGTTTTCTCATGAGCCACAACCGCCTTGCAAGAAACAAGACCTGAACTCCGTATGCTTGCAAGCCCTGACCCCTCCGCATGTTTGACCCCTCCGCATGTTTCCGACATGCGCGACAAACTTTGAATCCATGGCCCTATGCTGCCCAACGCAGAGCTAACCCGGCGCCGGCGCGCACAGCGCGGCGGGAACCCAACGGCGACGGCGTTGGGCGCGCGGGTTGAGCGCCGGGGTGGGGTGTGTTCGCAGGCATTGCCGCTAGCATACCGCGGCCGTTACGAAAGCACATCGCCTGCAGGAAACCACCACCGCTCGCATGACCACGAACGCACGGCTTGCGGGGGGACAAGGGAACACTGGAAGCGGAGCAGAAGGTGGGGAATGAGGTGCATCATGCCGCAACCTCAAGCAACACTTCAGGATGACGCTCGGCAATCTTCAAGAGCGTCTGTGCCGCGCCCGATGGCTCCCGCCGGCCCTGCTCCCACTGCTCCAGGGTCCGCTTTGAAACGCCAAGGGCTGCGGCGAACTGTGCTTGAGAGAGGCCGCTTTTCAGCCGCACGCGAACTACACGCGACATCGGCTCCACTTTCGTGCCTTTGCCTCCGCCGGCTTTGATCTCGCGCACGCCGTCCAGGACTTCTTGCCACACATCACGCTCGGCCTCGAACTTGGCCAATGCCTTTCCAGTAAGCTTCTTACCCATTTCGGAATGCCTCCAGCAACTGCTTCAGGATATGCGGGGGAACATCGTCGCGCTTGGCCTTGGCATAGAGCGTCAGCATCCAAAACTCGTTTGGCTCGTACCGAACGAAATAGATGACTCGTAGCCCGCCACGCTTGCCCATGCCCGGCCGCGCCCAACGTAGTTTCCGAACGCCACCTGAGCCGGGAACCACCTGACCGGTCTCTGGGTTTTGCATCAGGAATTGCTGCAGTTCAGCGTACTCATCATCGTCCAGGTATACGGGATAAATCCGTTCGAATGCGGACGATTCGATGAATGTGAACATTCGGTGAAACTATACGCCTCTGGCGTATAAGTAACAAGAGGCGGGGGGTGAGGTGGGCGGGGCTGATGCTAGAATCTCCCCGACTCTACATTTCCGGGGGAAACCATGAAACGTTTGCTCATCGCATTGCTGCTGCCTGCCTGTGGCGCGCTGTTCGCCGGATCCGCTTTCGCCCAGGTCAAGCCCGAAGACGCCATCAAGTACCGTCGTGGCGTGTACGCGGTGATGGGCTGGAATTTCGGCCCGATGGCGGCCATGGCCAAGGGCGACCGTCCTTACGATGCCGCCACATTCGCGCGTCATGCCGAGATCGTCGCTTACATGAGCAAGTTGCCGCTGGAAGGTTTCGTCGAAGGGTCCGAAACCGGCGAGACCAAAGCCAAGCCGGAAATCTGGCTGGACATGGACGACTTCAAGGTCAAGCTGGAGAAAATGCAGGCCGAGGCCGCCAAGCTCGCCGAAGTGGCGAAGAAGGGCGACCTCGCCGCGTCCAAGGCGCAGTTGGGCGAAACCGGCAAGGCGTGCAAGGCGTGTCACGATAAATATAGAAACAAATGACAGCAGGGCCGAGGGCCGCGGTACGAGGGCCGAGTAAGGTCCAAGGCCTCGAGCCCCTTTTGTACTTCACTCGGCCCTCGAACCTCGGCCCTCGAACCTGACCTTTATGTCTGACCTTCTATCCGACCGCACCAAACTCGACCGCTATCCCGCGCGCGGAAAGCACGACTTCAAAACCGTTGCCGCGATTCTCGATGAAGGGTTCTTCTGCCATGTGTTCTTCG